>CAZZZE010000021.1:0-7676 GCA_964658365.1 uncultured Jatrophihabitantaceae bacterium | reverse complement strand
CCTGCAACGAGGACAACACCGCGAACAAGTGGCCGGTGATCCTGAAGACCTACTACGGCTCCAACATCCAGCTCGCGTCGACGGCT
Source organism: uncultured Jatrophihabitantaceae bacterium (assembly GCA_964658365.1). GTDB lineage: Bacteria > Actinomycetota > Actinomycetes > Mycobacteriales > Jatrophihabitantaceae > Jatrophihabitans. Next base: position 7,590 of record CAZZZE010000021.1, on the reverse strand, counting down.
CAGCTACGCAGCCAGCACGACTTCCAATACCTGCACCACAGCACGCCCGCCACGTTCAGCAACGGCGCCTGGACGATCGCCGACGGGTACCCGACGACGATCCATTACGGGACCACGGGCGACATCCCCGTCGTCAACACCGTCGGCGACGGATTCGCCCGGGTCGGCGTGTTTCGCCCGTCCAACCATGGTTGGTACTTCGCCAGCCCGACCGGCGCGCAGGTCACACACTTCAGCTTCGGCGCCACCAAGGACGTACCGGTTGCCGCGCAGTACAACGGCCTGTCCGCCGCGACCCAGGTGGCGGTGTGGCGACCGTCGAACGGCACCTGGTACTTCGCCGGGGCGTCCGGCGGCGTCGCGTCGACCGTCCAGTACGGGCGCAACGGTGACACCCCGGTGCCCGGTCGCTGGCTCTCGGCGAGCACGGACTCCGTCGCGGTGTTCCGGGCCTCGAGCGGCGTCTGGTACGTCCGCGGCGGTGCGAGCGTGCAGTACGGCGCGAAGGGCGACATCCCGACCCCGGCCGATTACACCGGCGACGGCAAGACCGACATCGCCGTCTGGCGGCCGTCGAACCACTCGTTCTACGTACGCGGTCGGGCCGCCGTCCGATGGGGTATCAAGGGCGACGTCCCGGTCACCGGCGACTTCAACGGCGACGGCAAGGCCGACCTGGCCGTCTACCGGCCCTCGAACCACACGCTGTACGTGCGCGGTGTCGAGACGCTGACCCTGCCGGCAGCGAGCACGCCGATCGGCAAGGCGCCCTACGCGGACTGACGCTCAGGCAGCCGGAGTGCCGCGGTCATCGCCTCGACGGCGATCCGCGGCTTGACGTTGAGGTCCAGCGCCTCCCGGCAGGCCAGGATCGCGTCGAGGCAGCGCAGGGCGCCCGGTGGGTCGAGGCGCAGCGCGACGGCGACGACGTCATCGGCGAGGTCGGGGTGGGCAGGCGCGATCGGCGACCGCGCGTGATGCAGCAGGACGTCGCGGTAGAACGCGGCGAGGTCGACGAGCGCGCGGTCGAGAGCGTCGCGCTGCGTGCGGGTGTGCCGCGACTTCTGCCGCTTCTCGAGGTCCTTGAGCACGCCGGCCGAGCCGCGGACCGCAGTGGCCGTGCCCCGGCCGGTGGCGCCGGCGCCGAGCGCGACCTGCAGCGACTCGGTCTCGCCGGCGTCGAGGTCGGCCGACAGCGCGGCCGCCTCGGCCTCGGCCGCGCCGACGAGGTGATCGGCGGCCTCGAGGCAGGCCCGTAGCGACGTCAGCGAGGCCGGGATGGCAAGCACCTCGGCGCGCCGGTCGCGGGCGTCGCCATCGCGGGCGAGGCGGCGCGAGCGGCCTACATGACCCTGGCCGGCGGCCGCCGCCCAGGCCGCGGTGCCGGCGTCGGAGCCGTCGGCGCGCAGCACGCCGGCCACGGCGTCGGCGGGCGGCGTGCGTAGCGACACCAGCCGGCACCGCGAGCGGACGGTGACCATGACGTCGTCGGGATGCAGCGACGGGGCGCAGAGCAGGATGACGGTGCGCGGCGGCGGCTCCTCGATCGCCTTGAGCAGCGCGTTGGACGCCTGCTCGGTGAGCCGGTCGGCGTCCTCGATGAGCACGATCTGCCAGCGCCCGAGCGACGGCCGGCGAGCCGCCCGGCCCACGACCAGCCGCATCTCGGCGACCGGGATGGACAGGCCCTCGGGGACGACCAGGTGGACGTCGGGATGCGTGCGGTGCGCGACCGTGCGGCACTGCGCGCACTCGCCGCAGCCCACCTCGTCGCGTTCACACTGCAACGCCGCAGCGAACGCGCGGGCGGCGACCGAGCGCCCCGACCCGGGCGGCCCGACGAACAACCAGGCGTGCGTCATCCGACCCGGCGCGGCGGGACGGCCCTGGGCGATGTCGCGGGCGGCCTCGCCGGCCGACCGGAGGGTGGCGACGACGTCGTCCTGCCCGATCAGCTCGTCCCACACGCTCATGACGTCGAGTGTGCCCGACCGGTGCGACGCGTCAGTGGCCGACCGCGCGGGCCAGCAGGGTGCGCAACGCCTCGGCGAGCGGTCCGACGGTCTCCGGTGCCAACGGGGTGAGCAGCTCGCGTTCGGCGGCGAGCAGGGCCTCGAACGCGGTGTCGACGACCTCACGGCCGGCGGGGGTCAGCGCGACGCGCACGAGCCGGCCGTCGGCCGAATCGGGCGTGCGGGTGACGAGTCCGCGTGCGGTGAGGCCGTCCAGCCTGCTGGTCATGGTTCCCGACGTGACGTAGGTGCGGAGGGCGAGCTCGCCGGCGGTGAGCTGGAAGTCGCCCCCCGAGCGGCGCAGCGCGGCGAGCACGTCGAACTCGTGGCGGCGCAGACCGTGCCCGGCGAAGACGGCGGCGCGCCGCTCGCCGAGGGCACCGGCCAGCCGGTCGAGGCGGGAGAGGACCTGCAACGGCTCGACGTCGAGATCGGGGCGTTCGCGCTGCCAGGCCGCGACGATCTCGTCGACCTCGTCCGCGCCGGCCGGCTCCATCCCGCCATGCTGCCACATCTCTTGACGCCGAGACATTTCGTCGGCGCGGCCGTCAGAGCAGCGCGGCCAGGGCGTCCTGGACGTCCAGGGCGAGGTCGTGGACGGACCGCGACGCGTCGAGGACCAGGTATCGCGCCGGCTCGGCGTCGGCCAGTTCGCGGAAGCGGGCGCGAACCGTCTCGTGGAAGACCATGGACGCGGACTCCAGGCGGTCGAGGCGGGCGCGCTGACCGGCTCGGGCCAGGCCGAGTGCCGGCGGCAGGTCGAGCAGCACGGTGAGGTGCGGCAGCAGGCCGCCGGTGGCCCAGTGCGTCAACGTGCTCGCATCGCCGAGTCCGCGGCCGGCGCCCTGGTAGGCGAGCGTCGAGTCGACGTACCGGTCGGTGAGCACCACCTCCCCGCGCTCGAGTGCCGGGACGATGACGGTGTCGACGTGGTGTGCGCGGTCGGCGGCGTAGAGCAGCGCCTCGGCGCGCGGCGTCACGTGGCCGTCCGGGTCGAGCACCAGCCCGCGCAACTCGACGCCGAGGGCGGTGCCGCCCGGTTCGCGGGTCTCGACGACGGTCCGCCCGCGCTCGCGGGCCCAGGCGGCGGCCAGCGCGATCTGCGTCGACTTGCCCGTCCCCTCACCGCCCTCGAACGCGACGAAGACGCCGCTCATTCGGCGACCGACCGGTCCGCCCGCGCGAGCAACGAGGCACGGGTACGCAGGAGCCGGTCCAGCCGGGTGAGCACGGCGTCGGGCAGGACGTCCGGGCTCCCGGCGGGGCACACCAGGTAGCGCGCCGGCTCGGCCGCCGCCTCGTCGAGCAAGGTCCGTCGGGCGGAGGCGGCGTCGAGGTCGTCGGCGGCGCCGGTGAGGGCAGGCGGGTGATCATCGCCGGGCCGCTGACCGTCGATCACCAGGACGAGGTCGGGACGCAGGTTGCCCGTGCTCCATGCGTTGACGGCGCGGATCCGGTCGACGTCGGCGCCGCGGCCGCCACCGTGCAGCGCCAGGCTGGTGAGGGTGAACCGGTCGCAGACCACGATCTCGCCGCGCACCAGGGCCGGGCGGATGACCGCGGCGACGTGCTCGGCCCGGTCGGCCGCCGACAGCAGGGCAGCCGTCTCGGCCTCGACGCCCCGGCCGTCGTCCGCAGCGGCCGCCAGCAGGAGCTCCGAGACCCGGCGGCCGGTGGGTGAGTCGGTCGGTTCGGCCGTCTCGGTCACGACATACCCTTCGGTACGGACGGCCTGGGTCAGCAGGTCGACGTAGCCGGCGGTGGCGTCGGCGTCCATGCCGTCGACGGTCACGAACAGGCCGGTGTGGTCGGGATGGCGCATACCGCTTTCCACGATCCGGCGACGGATGATCTCGCGGAAGCGGGCCGGCCGGCCGCCCGCGCGCGAGGTCGCGTACAGGCTCACCGCGATAGCCAGGATGCCGCCGAGCAGGAGCGTCAGGCCCGGCCCGGAGAAGGTCAGCTTGGCGTTGTCGCCCGTCTTGATCGAGTGCGAGCCGATGAAGCCGGCGACGACCGGGCCGACGGCGATCGTCAGGAGCAGCATGAGGCGTACCGACGACAGCACGAAGGCGAAGATCCGGCCGCGGAGCCGGTCCTCGACCTCGGACCCGATCAGCGTGTAGCCGATGATCCAGGCGATGCCCGCGCACAGCCCGACGACCGCAGCCAGTCCGTCGGCCAGGATGAAGTCGCGGATCAGCGACATGACGATCAGCGTGACGCCGGCGCCGCCGATGGCCATGCCGAACACCCGGCTGCGCGGGTAGCTGGGCAGCACGCGCGGGCCGAGCAGCATGCCCACGGCAAGGCCGCTGAACAGCGTCCCGAACATGATCGCGTAGCCGGCCGTGCCCGCATCGAGCGTCTTGACCCAGAGCTGGGCGACGCCGACGGTCAGGCCGCCGCCGGCGAACGCGCCGATGATCCCGATGTACAGCCCGCGGATCAGCGCGTCGTGGCGCACGTAGGCGATGCCCTCGCGCAGCAGGCTGAAGATACTCTCCTGCTGCTCGCGTTCGGCGGGCGCGACGCGGATCTCGTGGCGACTGACGAACACGGTGCCCGAGCTGATGAAGAAGCTGATGGCGTTGATGATGAGCGCGATGACGATCGCGTAGTTGGTGTCGTTGTTGCCGGCGTCGTGGCCGGCGATCAACCGGTTGCCGGCCGACAGCAACGCGAACAGCCCGGCCGCCACGGGAACCGTGCCGTAGACGGAGAACAGCGAGATCTGGTTGGCGGTGGCCAGCAGCTTGCGGGGCACGACCGATACCTGGATGACCTGCTTGGCCGGCTGGCTGAACAGCCCCGCGGCCTCGATGGTGAACTGCGCGACGTAGAGCCACACGAGGTTGTAGCTGACGGCGATGGACGCGTAGAGCACCCCGGCGGTGACGTCGGCGATGATCACCGTCTTGCGGCGGTCCATCTTGTCGGCGATGGCCGCCGCGAACGGGCCGAAGAACAGGTCAGGAGCCAGCCGTACCAGGAGGACACCCGAGATCGCGACGCCCTGCGTGGCCTTCGAGTTGTCGTGCGTCAGCTGCTGGGCCAGTGCGGTGTTGGCGAGCAGGCCCAGCCAGTCGCCGAGGCTCGAGAAGGTGATCGCAGCCCACAGGCGCCGCACGATGGAAATCCGGGCGAGCACCAGTAGGGCGTTCTCGCGTCGCTCGCGACCGGCAGGCACGCCGGAAGTCTAGGGAACGTCGGGTCGCCGCCGCCGCCGGCGCGAGGTACCTTGACGTCAAGATACTTATCTTGACGTCAAGAGAGTTGGAGTGACCGTGCGCTGGGATCCCACGCAGTACGCCCGCTACGCCGACGAACGGGGGCGGCCGTTCCTCGACCTGCTGGCCCAGGTGGACGCCACCGCGCCGCGGCGCGTCGTCGACCTCGGCTGCGGCCCCGGGTCGCTGACGACCCTGCTCGCGCAGCGCTGGCCGTCCGCGACCGTCGAGGGGATCGACTCGTCGCCGCAGATGATCGAGCGGGCGGCCCCGTTGGCGAGCGAGCACCTGTCGTTCGCGGTCGGCCCCGTCGAGTCGTGGTCCGTGCCGGCCGACGCCGACGTCGTCTTCAGCAACGCACTGCTGCAGTGGGTGCCGTCGCACGTCACGCTGCTGCGGCGCTGGGCCGACGACCTGCCGAGCGGCGGGTGGCTCGCGTTCCAGGTTCCGGGCAACTTCGGCGCTCCGTCGCACGTGTCGATGCGGACCCTGGCGTCGTCGCCACGCTGGGCCGCGGCGCTGGCGGGCGTGCTGCGCGGCGAGGAGACGGTGCTCGCCCTCGACGAGTACGCCCGGCTGCTGCTCGACGCCGGGTTGGCCGTCCAGGCGTGGGAGACGACGTACCTGCACGTGCTCTCCGGGCCGGACCCGGTGCTCGAGTGGCTGCGGGGCACCGGGTTGCGGCCCGTACTCGCCGCGCTGTCCGCCGACGACGGCGCGGAGTTCTCGGCCGCGCTGGCCGACCGGTTGCGCGCCGCCTATCCCCCGACGCCGCACGGCACGCTGTTCCCGTTCCGGCGGCTGTTCGTCGTCGGGCACAAGCCGTGATCACCGGCTACGACCACGTCCAGGTGGCGATCCCGGCGGGCGCCGAGGATGCCGCCCGCATGTTCTACGGCGCGCTGCTCGGGATGCGCGAGGAACCGAAACCGCCGGCGTTGGCCGCCCGCGGCGGGTGCTGGTTCACTGCGGGATCGGCCGTGCTGCACCTGGGCGTAGAGACACCGTTCGCCCCGGCCGCCAAGGCCCACCCGGCCTTCCTCGTCACCGCACTCGACGGCCTGCGCGCGACGCTGGTCGCGGCGGGCCACCCGTGCGTCGACTCGTCCGACGAGATCCCGGGCGTCCGGCGGTTCCACTGCGCCGATCCGTTCGGCAACCGACTGGAGTTCCAGCAGGCCTGACCGCGCCGACGCCGTGCAGCTTTCGTCGTCGGGGCCACGAGAGGTGCACGGTGTCGACGCCGTGCGCGCAGGTAGCACGGATTCGAGGTCCGGCCCGGCACGCCGTCCACAGCCCCACCCGTGGTCCACCGGCACGGTTCTGGCCACCACCCCGCGCCCGGACCGCCCCATGCTCTCGACATGCTCACCCGCTCCGCGCAGACCGCGCGCGCCCTTCGCGGCACCGTCCACACGGCCACCACCCTGCACACCGCCGGGTGGACGGACTCAGCCATCCGCGCCCAGCTCGACGCCCGGCGGTGGCAGCGCTGCGGTCGCGTGATCCTGGCCCACAACGGCACACCGAACGCTTCCGAGCGTCGGGGCATCGCCTTGCTGAACTGCGGACCGCGGGCAGCCCTGACGGCATTCTCCGCCGCTGCGCACTTCGGGCTGACCGGTTGGCAGCGGGAACCCACGCACGTCCTGGTCCCGGCCGGCACCCACGTCCGGCGGGTTGCCGGCTGCCCGCTGCGCGCGCACTTCGTCGACGACTGGGGTCGCGCTGACCTGGTGCCCGGCATGCGCTTGCAGCGGTGCGCCCCGGCGATCGTCCGGGCGGCCGGGACGTTCCCGCTGCCGAGGCCTGCGTGCGGCATCCTTGCTGCGTCGGTGCAGCAGAAACTCGTCACCGCGGCGGACCTGCGTCAAGCGCTCGTGCCCGCCGTTCGGTTGCACCATCGGGCGGTCCTGCTGGCGGCGGTCGAGGACATCGAGCAGGGTGCGCAGGCGCTCAGCGAGATCGACTTCGCCACGCTGTGCCGCCGCGCCGGCTTGCCCGAACCCAACCGCCAGGCCGTCCGCCGCGAACCGGACGGCCGGCGGCGCTACCTCGACGCCGAATGGCGACGTCGCGACGGCGTGCGGGTGGTGGTCGAGATCGACGGGGCGCTGCACCTGATCGCTCAACGCTGGTGGGACGACCAGCTGCGCCAGAACGAGTTCGCCATCAGCGGGGACCTCGTGCTGCGCTTCCCCAGCGTCGTGGTGCGGACCGAGCCGCGCCTGGTGATCGACCAGGTTCGCCGCGCGCTGCGGTGCTGACGCCGGGCCCGTCCCGTGCACGGTGTCGACGGCGTGCACGTTCGGTTGCCGGGACGGCGGAATCTGCACGGCGTCGACGCC
>CAZZZE010000020.1:0-16882 GCA_964658365.1 uncultured Jatrophihabitantaceae bacterium | reverse complement strand
CCGCTCCTGCGCAACGCGCCGCTGCACGGTGGCGTCGTCGGCGTTGCGGACGACGACGAGCGAGCCGCCGATCGCCAGCGGGACCAGCACGGCGTCGAGCCAATCGCTCGGCGAGGCCCAGTCGCGGGTGCTCAGCAACCTGCCGCCGGCGGTGAGGCCGAGCTCGGCGGCCCGTGCGGTGGCCGCGTCGTCGGCCGCGCCCCGCGGGTAGCCGGGCAGGCACGGGTCGTCGGGGCCGGCCGGCATGCTCACCCCGGCCCAGGCGTCGCCCTGCGGGCGCACGGCCGCCACGTAGTCCTGCGTGCCCTCGGGCTCGGCGCCGCGTAGGCCCATCGCAGCCGAGGTGGTCGACACGGCATACACGTCGAGGGCGCCGCCGGCCGCCTCGCCCGCGGTGTGCTCGCTGACGAAGGCGACGTCGGCGTCCGGGGAGTCGGTGAGCGCCAACCCGGCGGTGAGGCAGCCGAGCAGCACCGGCACCGAGATCCAGTGAGCGGGCAGGGCGACGAAGGCGGTGCTGCCGACGCCGAGCCCGAGCTCGTCGGTGAGCAGGTGGTGTGTCTTGGCCACCCAGTTCGCCAGCGAGCGCACCGAGAGCTCCGAGCGCTCACCGGTGGCCTCGTCGTAGTAGGTGACGAACGGGCGCGAGCCCTCGGCCGCGACGAGCCGGGCGAAGCGCTGCTCGGGAGTCAGTTGATGCACTTGCTGTCGATGGGGGCCGGCGCCGTCGACGTGGCCGAGCCCGCCGTCGACGAACCGCCGGCCGGCGTCGAGGCGGTCGAACTGCCCGACGGCGTGACCGGTGCGGGATTGATCAGCTTGTCGATGAAGGCCTGCACCTTCTTGGTGTTCACCTGCAGCACGTCCTGGCCGTCAACGTTGGCCTCGGTCGTCGGGATCGTCTTGCTGACGATGTTGTTGGCCCGCAGGTTCTGCAACTGGCTGCCGAGGTCGGTGAGGTTCAGCCCGGGGTCGAGGTAGACGGACTTCTCGACCGCGTCGCCCAGCGAGCGCAGCTTGGTGAGGATGCCGACCGAGGCGACCTGCCGGAAGGCGGCGGTGAGGAAGTACTGCTGGCGGCGCACGCGGTCGAGGTCACCGCGGGGCAGGAAGTGCCGCTGGCGGACGAACTCCAACGCCTGGACGCCCTTGATCACGTGCTTGCCCGCCGAGAGCACCAGGCCGGATCCGCCGGACAGCCCAGCGGCGACGTTGGCCGCGTGCGAGTCGTCGACGGCGTGGCAGAGGTTGACCGTGACCCCGCCGATGGCGTTGCTGATCCGGTAGAAGCCCAGCAGGTCGACCTGGACGTAGTGGTTGATGGTCAGCCCGGTGAGGTCCTGCAGCGTGCTGACCAGCAGGTTGGCGCCGGCGGTGCGCCGCTGGTCGGCCGAGGAGCCGCTGGGTGCGTTGGTGTAGGCGTCGGCATAGGCGCCGTTGATCTTGCCCATGCCGTAGCCCTTGATGTCGACGTAGCTGTCGCGCGGGACGGAGATGAGCGTGGCCTTCGAGCCGTTGGCCGGCACGTGGATGATGATCATGGTGTCGGTGGCCAGGCTGCCGCTGCTCTCACCGGCGTGCAGGGCCTTGATCTCGGCCTTGGTCATGTTCGAGCGGTCGTCGTTACCGACCAGCAGGATGTTCTGGTCCTTGCCGTCGATGTCACCCGTAGCCCCGGCCGCCGTGGGGGCGTGCCCGACGCTGACCCCCAGGCGCGGCACCTTGTTGTTGATCTCGTGGTAGGTGTACCAGTAATAGCCGGCCAGCACGAGCAAGGAGATCGACAGCAGCGCCCCGAGCACCCGCCCGAGGGGGCGGGCCACCGCCGACCGCGGCGCATGGCTGCCCCCGCGATGCTTGCCCCGCGGGTCGAGGTCCGGCGGTAGGGGTTCGTAGGACATCCGTCCGAGCGTACAAGCAGGCCCGGTATGCGGCCGCTGAGTCGCGTGCTGCGGCCGGTCAGTCGATGCAGCCCAGACCCGCGGTTGTGGCCGCGGCCGTGCTGGTCGACGCCGTCGCAGCCGGCGCCGGCGCCGAGGTCTGCGGATTCAGCCCGCTGACCTCGCGACCGTTGGTGCCGAGCACCAGGGTCACCCGGGCGATGCCCGGCGTGAGCACTGCCTTGGCCTTGGGAACGCGCTGCAGCACCGCCTTGGCCTTGGCCTGCGCTCCGTCGGGGTACTCGACGGTCGTGGCCGCGGTGTTGGCGGCGGAGTCCACGGTGGCGACCTTGAACCCGAACGTGATCAGCGCGGCGGCATTGCGCGCGGCCAGGCGCGGGGTGGGCGTGCCGTTGAGGACGTCGACGGTCACCGTGGCCGGCGCGGCCGGCGTCGCCTTGGTCAGCTCGGAGTCGGTCTTGCCCTCGAGCTGGGCGATGAAGGCGGGGATCGCGCCGGTGTTGACCTCGACGATCGAGGTCTCGACACCGTCGGGGTAAATCAGCTTCGGCCCGTTGTTCGGGATGGTCTGCAGGCTGATCTTGCCCGACGTCAGCGACTGCATCTGCCGGGCCAGCGAGAGCAGGTCCAGCCCGGGGTCGGTCAGCAGCGAGCCCTCGACGGCCGTCAACAGCCGGCGCAGCTTGAACGGGTTCAGCAGCGTCCCGGCGGACGCGATCTTGGTGAACGCCGACTTCAGGAAGTACTGCTGGCGGCGGATGCGGTCGAGGTCGCCGTGCGGCAGGCCGTGCCGCTGGCGGACGAAGGCCAGGGCCTGCGTGCCCTTGATGACCGACACGCCCTTGGGCAGGTCGATGCCCGAGTTGCCGTGTGCGCCGTCGCCGATCTCGGTCGTCTTGTTCTGCGCGGCGTTGAGGCAGACCCGCACGCCGCCGATCGCGTTGCTGATGCGGTAGAAGCCCAGCAGGCTGACCTGCATGTAGTGGTCGATGTAGAGCCCGGTCAGCGCGTGGATCGTCTTGATGACCTGGATGATGCCGGCGCTCTGGGCCTGCCGCTCGCTCTTGTGGGCCGCCTTGGCCGCGTTGTAGGCGTCCGGGTACGACGCGTTGATCTTGCCCTTGCCGAAGCCGGGGATAGTGACCCACGAGTCCCGCGGGAACGAGACGACCGAGGCCCGCGAGCCGTTGGCCGGGACGTGCAGCACCATCATGGTGTCGGCGTTGACCGTGGTCGTGTCGTGCCCGGCGTGCAGGGCCTTCAGCTCGGCCGGGGTGGCCCCGGCGCGGGTGTCATTGCCGATCAGCAGGACGTTCTGATCGGCGCCGTCGGGGTCCTTCTCGCCGGTGAGCAGCGCGGGCACCCGGTCGCCGTGCGGGACGCTGGCGGTGAAGTTGCTGAACGTCGCCCAGGCGACGCCGCTGCCGACGATCACCAGCAGCGACAGCGAGGCGAAGAAGGCGCGGATCCCGACCTGTACCCGGTGCGAGACGCGGGGCGTGCGTGGGCCACGCCGAGCGGGTGTGCCGCCGTCGTCCAGGCCCGCGGGCTCATCCGGATCGAAGCTCATCGAAGGCGAGGCTAGGCCGCACCTCGCCCATTTCCCGGCAGACACGTGGGGCGGATGTGGCGACTGGGCTAGCCAGCCCGACCACTTTCCTTTACAGTAACCTCACAACGGCGTGTCGCCGACGACTCGAGAAAAGAAGTGGTAATGCGCATCCCTCCCTGCGCCCTCCCGCGCCCCCGCGCCGCACGAGCTGGCACCGTCCGGCGAACCGGCGTCACCCTCGGGGTGACCGCCGCCGTGGCTGTCGCCGCCCTGATGCCGGCACCGGCCGGCGCGGTGACCAGCCCGATGTCGGCCACGACCACGCTGTCGTCGACCACGAAGTCGGTCACCGTCGTCTGGCGCGGCAACGGGCACGGGCACGGGCTGAGCCAGTACGGCGCGCGGGGCGCGGCGGCGGCGGGCCTGTCGTTCCGTCAGATCATCGCCTTCTACTACCCGCACACCACCCTCGTGAAGCGGACGCAGCCGACCATCCGGGTGCTGCTCAGCGGTTTCGGGTCGACGACGACCGTCGCCGCCTGGCCCGGCCTGACCGTCACCGGCGTCACCGGCACGCTGCCGACCGCCGGCGTGGCGCGTTACCGGTTGGCGGCCGATGCGAAGCACGGGCTGACCCTGCAGCAGCTGCGCTCGGCACGGGGCTCGCGGTGGACCGTCTACCGGGCCGGTCTGAGCAACCGCGCCGGGTTCACCCGCGGGGCCGGCCATTCCGTGCGGATCTTCGCCCCGGACGGGACGAGCAACTACTACCGCGGCGCAGTGCGCGCCGTCCGCCGCACCGCCACCGGCGCCGGCGGGGTCGACTCCGTCGACGCCCTGGGGCTCGAGCGCTACACCGCCGGTGTCGCGCCCCGTGAGATGCCCGCGTCGTGGGCCCGCGCCGCGGTCGACGCGCAGGCCATCGCGGCCCGCACCTACGCCATGTACGCGATCGACCACCCGCGCAACCGGGACTGGGACACCTGCGACACCACGGCGTGCCAGTTCTACGGCGGGTACGCCTACCTCGACGCCAAAGGCCACACGGTGTGGCGCGACGACATGACCGGCGTCACGGACACCGACCGGCTCATCGCCACCTACCGTGGCTCGGCGATCTTCGCCCAGTTCAGCGCCTCCAACGGCGGCTGGACGGTCAGCGGCGGCCAGCCGTATCTGGTGGCCAAGGCCGATCCGTACGACACGGCCACGTCGGGCGACCCCTACCTCGGGATGCGGAACACGGTGTCCCTGGCGTCCCTGGCCCGCTACTACGGGCTCAGCACGCTCACCCGCGTCGTCATGACCAAGGACGGCCACGGGACATGGGGCGGACGCACCACGGCCGCCACGCTCTACGGCACGCGCGCCGGCACGTCGGTTCGGGTCGCGACCACCGGATTCGAGCTCGCCGACGCCCTGGGCGCCTGGACGAACTGGTTCCGGCTCGTCGCGAACTGACCCGTCGGCACCGGCCGTGTTGTGACATCGTCGAGACATGTCGACCGACGCAGTGATCCTGGTGGGGGGCTTCGGCACCCGCCTGCGCCCGCTGACCCTATCCGCGCCCAAGCCGATGCTGCCCACCGCGGGCGTGCCGTTCCTGACCCACCTGATCACCCGGCTGCGTGACGCCGGCATCACGCACATCGTGCTGGGTACGTCGTACCGGGCCGAGGTCTTCGAGGACTACTTCGGCGACGGGTCGCGCTTCGGCGTCGACCTCAAGTGCATCGTCGAGAAGGAGGCGCTCGGCACCGGCGGCGGCATCCGGAACGTCGCCCCGGCCCTGCGCGCCGACACGGTGCTCGTCTTCAACGGCGACAACATGATCGGCGTCGACCTCGTCGACTTCGTCGAGACGCACGTCAAGACCGGCGCCGACGTCACGCTGTGCCTCACGAAGGTCGACGACGCCCGGGCCTACGGCTGCGTCCCGACCGACCTCGACGGGCGCGTCGAGGCGTTTCTCGAGAAGGACCCCGACCCGGTCACCGACCAGATCAACGCCGGCCTGTACGCGTTCAAACGCTCGGTCATCGACACGATCCCCACCGGGCGCCCGGTGTCGGTCGAGAAGGAGACGTTCCCCGGACTGCTCGAGTCCGGCGCCGACGTGCGGGGCTACCTGACCACCGGCTACTGGCGCGACTTCGGCACCCCCACGGACTTCGTCTGCGGCTCTGCCGACCTCGTGCGCGGCATCGCGCCGTCCCCGGCCGTGCCACAGCCCGGCGAGCGACTGCTGATGCCCGGCTCGTCGGTCTCGCCCAAGGCCCGCATCTACGGCGGCTCGACGATCGGCTCGCGCACCGCGGTCGGGGCCGGTGCCGACATCGACAGCTCGGTCGTGTTCGACGACGCCCGCATCGGCCCCGGGGCCGTGATCCGCCGCTCGATCATCGGCAAGGGTGTCACCGTGCATCCCGGGGCACTCATCGAGGACGCGGTGATCGGCGACGGCGCCAGCATCGGCGCCGGCACCGAGCTGCGCCACGGCGCCCGCATCTGGCCGGGCGTCCAGCTCGCCGAGGGCTCGATCCGGTTCTCCTCCGACCTCTGATCCGGACTGTCGCAGGGCTGGGCCACACTGTGCCCGTGGAGCGCGAGTGGGAGGCCGGCCGGCCGATCGACCTGCGCTCGACCCTCGGTTCGCTGCGTCGCGGTTCCGGCGATCCCGCGCACCGTTTCGACGCCGCGGGCCGGTTCTGGTGGGCGTGCACCACACCCGCCGGCGCGGGCACGCTGTGCGTCGGGGTCGCGGGCTCGCGGGCCTGCGCGCAGGCCTGGGGCGACGGCGCCGACTGGCTGCTGTCGCAGGTACCCGCGCTGCTCGGCGCCGACGACGACTGGACGTCGCTCGACGTCTCGGCCGTCCCGGTGCTGCACGACGTGCGCCGCGCCCGCCCCGGGTTCCGGCTGGCCCGCACCGGGCTGGTCATGGAGTCCCTCGTGCCGGCCGTGCTCGAGCAGAAGGTCACCGGCGTCGAGGCCCGTCGCTCGTGGCGGCTGCTGCTGCACCGCTTCGGCACCCCGGCGCCCGGCCCGGCCGAGGGCATGCTCGTGCCGCCGTCCGCCCGGGCCCTGCTCGAGCTGCCCACCTGGGAGTGGCACCGGCTCGGCGTCGACGGCAAGCGGCAACGCGCGATCCGGGCCGCGGCGACGGTCGCGAACCGGATGGAGGAGTGCGCAGGGTTGACCTGTGCCGAGGCCACCGCCCGGCTGCGTCTCGTCCCCGGCGTCGGGGTCTGGACGGCGGCCGAGACCACCCAGCGCGCGCTCGGCGACCCGGATTCGGTGAGCGTCGGCGACTACCACCTGCCCAACATGGTGGGCTGGGTGCTGGCCGGTCGCCCGCGCAGCACCGACGAGCAGATGCTCGAGCTGCTCGCACCGTGGGCCGGTCATCGGCAGCGCGTCATGCGGCTGCTCGAGCTCGGCGGCACCCGGGCCCCCCGGTACGGGCCGAAGTTCAACTACACCGATATCCGCGCCATCTGACACAGTCGGGGGATGACCGAACGCCTCGAGGTGTCCCGCACGATCGCCGCGCCCGCCGCCACCGTCTTCGCCGTGCTGAGCGACCCGCAGGGCCACGTGTCGATCGACAGCTCGGGCATGCTGCAATCGGCCGACGGCTCGCCGGTCGGCGCGGTGGGCGACCGGTTCACCGTGCACATGGACCGCGAGGCCCTCGACGACATCCCGACCATGGGCAAGTACGACGTCGAGGTGATCATCACGCGGCACGAGCCGGACACCCTGATCGAGTGGACGATCTCGGGCACCATCCAGCCACCGATCCGGCACCTGTACGGCTACCGGCTCGCGCCGGTCGACGGCGGCACGCTCGTGACGTCGTACTACGACTGGAGCCAGATCGACGATCGGTACCGGCAGCGCATCACTTTCCCGGTGGTGCCCTCAACGGCGCTGAAGGCCACACTCGGCATCCTGGCCCGCACCGTCGAGCGTTAGAGCGCGGCCAGCACCGCGTCCGACAGCTGCGGCCAGGCCGCGCGCGCCCAGTCACCGAAGTCCACGTCGGCCAGGGCCACCAGCCCGACGCCCGCCTGGGGGTCGAGCCACAGCATCGTCCCGCTCTGGCCGAAATGGCCGTACGTGGCGGGGGAGTTGCCGGTGCCGGTCCAGTGCGGGGACTTCGCACCGCGGATCTCGAAGCCGAGCCCCCAGTCGTTGGGGTCCTGCCCGCCGAAGCCGGGCAGCACGCCGCGCAGCCCGGCATACTGCAAGGTACGCAGCTCGGTCAGTGTCGCCGTCGACAGCAGGCCGGTGGGTGACTGCAGCTCGTGCAGCACCGCGGCGAGATCGGCCACCGTCGAGACGCCGTCGCGGGCCGGCGACCCGGGCAGCGAGGTGGCGGTGAGCCGCAGCGGCTCGAGGACGGCCTCGGTCAGGTAGTCGGTGAACGACATCCCGGTTGCGGCGCTCACCAGGGCGGCGGCCCGCTCGATGCCGACGTTGGAGTACACGCGTCGGGTGGCCGGCGGGAACGAGCGCAGTGGCCGTTCCGGCGCCAGGCCGGACGCGTGAGCCAGCAGGTGGCGCAGGGTGGCGCCGGGCACTAGTTGCTCGTCGGCCGGGTCGTCGAGCGCGACCGCCTCCTCCTCGACCGCGACGAGCACGGCGAGCGCCGCGAGCGGCTTGGTGACCGAGGCGAGCGCGAAGGGGTGCCGCTGCGGTCCGCGCGCGGCGAGCACGCCGGCCGGGCCGACCACGGCCGCCGCCGCGTGCGGCACCGGCCAGTCGTCGATCGCGCGCAGGGCGTCGTCGAGTGCCGTCATCAGCTGCCGACCGTCACGGCAGCCGGCGGCGGGCGAGCTCGACGAGGCGCGGCAGCTCCGGCGAGATCCCCTCGGGCAGGTCGTCCCAGCCGAACCAGCGCAGGTCGAGCGACTCGTCGCTGATGCTCGGTTGGGCTCCGGGGCTGGCGACGGCGAGGAACTGCACGTCGAAGTGCCGGGTCGGCACGCCGAGCGAGCAGGTGATCGGGTGGATGTCGAGCGACAGCGGCACCGGGTCGAAGGACAGCGAGCTGATGCCGCTCTCCTCGCGGGCCTCGCGCGCGGCGGCGTCGAGCATGGTGTGATCGCCCGGCTCGCAGTGGCCGCCGAGCTGCAGCCACCGCCCGACGCGCGGGTGCAGCGTCAGCAGCACCGCGCGGCGGTCGGGGTCGACGACGAGCGCGCTGGCGGTCAGGTGGCCGGGCACGCACGAGCGCCACATCGCGTCGGGCCGGGCGGCCAGGAAGCCGAGGAAGGCCTGTTTCACCGCGCCGGCCGCGCAGTCGTCCGGGTCCACGGCGGTGATCACCGCAACCGCGTCGGCGTGCAGTCCGGGCGCGGCCCCGCCGGCGCCGCCGACGTCCTCGCGCCCGATCGCGACGGCCTCGGCGGTGCCCAGCCGGAACAGGTCGTCCTCGACGCCCCGCACGAGCGTGCGGGTGCCCTGGCCGTCGTCGGGCAGCACGCCGTCACTGGCCAGGCCGCGCACGACGGCCACCGGGATGCCGGCCAGCTTGCCCTTCACCAGATCGGCCGCCGCGGCGATCTCGTCGGCGACGGCCACCTGCGTGACGCCGAGGGTGTTGCCGTAGGCGTCGACCGTGCCGCGCGGGTCGGTGACCGCGGTGAGGCCGGCCACCCCGATCGCGGCGTCGGTGAGCCCGTTGCGCCACGGCCGGCCCATCGTGTCGGTGATGACCACGCCGACCTCGACGCCGAGCCGCTCGCGCAGGCCCTCGCGCAGCAGCTGCGCCGAGGCGTCGGGGTCGACGGGCAGCAGGGCCAGCTCGTCGCGGGCGACGTTCGAGGCGTCGACCCCCGCCGCGGCCATGACCAGCCCGTGCCGCGTCTGCACGATGCGCAGGTCGCCACGGCGGGCGACCACGCGCACCGTCTCGGCGTCGATGGCCGCGTGCCGTGCCGCCTCACGGGCGTCCGGGTCGTCGGACTCGAGGACGATGATGCGACCCTCGACCTTCGACACCACCTTGGACGTCACGACCACGACGTCGCCGTCCTGCAGGTTCGCGTGCTCGGCCACGACGGCCGCGAGGTCGTCACCCGGGCCGAGCTCGCCGATGCCGAGCACCGGACGTACCTCGAGGTACGGAACTGCGTGGTCGGTCACGCCGGCACTCCGGCGACCTGCAACGCCGCCCGGACCATGTCGGCGGTGGCGTCGTCGTCGGTCATCATCAGCGGGACGGCGCGCACGGTGACGCCGTCGACACGCGCTGCATCGGTGTCGTGGATCAGCCAGCCGTCGAGGATGCCACCGTCGGAACGGGCGCCGTAGTGCCGCCCCACACCCTCGGCGCTGACCTCCACGCCGAGCGCGGGCAGACACGAGTCGGCCATGCCGCGCACCGGGGCGCCACCCACGATCGGCGACAGCCCGACGACGGGGCCCGGCCCGGCGATCAGCGCCTCGCGCAGGTCGGGCAGGCCGAGGATCGTCCCGATCGACACGACCGGGTTCGACGGCGCGATCAGCACGACGTCGGCGGTGGTGATCGCCTCGAGGACGGCGGGCGTGGCCGCGGCCCCGTCGAGCCCGACCTGGACGAACGCCTGCGCCGGCCGGCTGGCCCGGTAGCGCACCCACCACTCCTGGAAGTGGATCGCCTTGCGCGAGCCGTCGAGGTCGACGACCACGTGCGTCTCGCACCGGTCATCGGTCATCGGCAGCAGGGTGACGCCGGGCTGCCACCGGGTGCAGAGCGCGGCGGTGACGTCGGTGAGGGAGTAGCCGGCCTCGAGCATGCGGGTGCGGACGAGGTGGGTGGCGGTGTCCAGGTCGCCCAGGCCGAACCACGACGGCTCCGCGCCGTAGGCGGCCAGCTCGTCCTTGATCCGCCACGTCTCACCCTTGCGGCCCCACCCCCGGTCGGCGTCGTGCGCCTCGCCGAGGGTGTACATGATGCTGTCGAGATCGGGGCAGATGCGCAGGCCGTGCAGCGTGACGTCGTCACCGGTGTTGACGATCGCGGTGATCGTGCCGTCGGGGCAGGCGACCCGGACCCCGCGCAGGAATCGGGCACCGCCGATGCCCCCGGCGAGGACTGCGATACGCACCGGTCGAACCTACGCGATGCGCAGTTCGCCCTTGCGGCGCCGCAAGAGCGCCCCGACCTCGTGCATGGTCACGACCTGCGCACCGTGGGCCACGGCGACCTCGCGCAGGTGCGCAGGCAGGTCGTAGTGCCAGCGCCACGGGTGGTCCTGGAACGTCCAGCGCGGCATGCCGACCGCGTCGGCCATCGCGTGCAGCTCCGCGCGGGTGTCGGCGAGCAGGTGGCAGTAGTCGGTGAAACGCAACCCAGCGCCGGGGTACGAGCGGACGGTGTCGACGTAGCAGCCCATTCGCCTTCCCCATCCCAGTGGCCGCGAATCGACCCCATTCTTGCGACCACAGCAATGGGGGAGGCGCGGGCGCGGGTCAGCGCTTGACGCCGACCAGCAACCCGTCGCTGACCGGCAGCAGTGTGGACAGCAGGCGCGGGTCCGCCCGCATGAGCTTGCCGAGCTCGCGCAGCATCGTCGTCTCGGGATCGCGCTGCGCCGGGTCGGCGACACGGTCGTGCCAGAGCACGTCGTCGAACGCGACGATCCCGCCCGGGCGCAACAGCCGCAGCGCCTGCTCGAAGTAGAACTCGCAGGCCGAGACATCGGCATCGACGAACACCAGGTCGTAGGCGGCGTCGCGCAACCGCGGCAGCACCTCGGCGGCCGAGCCGTTGATCAGGCGGAAGCGGCCGGGCGCGACCTGCGCCTCGGCGAAGGCCTCCCTCGCCGCGCGCTGGTGCTCGCCCTCGACGTCGATGGTGGTCAGCACGCCGTCGGCGGCCATGCCGTCGAGCAGGTAGAGCCCCGACACCCCGGCCCCGGTGCCGACCTCGACGATGGCGCGCGCGCCGGCGGCGGCCGCGAGGACGCGCAGCGTGGCGGCACCGGCCGGGCCGATCGGTGTGCTGCCGAGCTCGCGGGCCCGGGCGCGGGCGTTGACGACGACGTCGTCCTCGACCGGGTAGGACTCGGCGAACGAGAGGCTGGCTACGGAGAGCATCGCGTCGGCCATGGGCGAGAGCCTAGCGCCGAGTTGCACCCGGACCGGGCTCACACGTCGTGCATCGAGTCGATCAACTGCGCCAGGTCGTCGGCCGTGGTCAGCGGATTGACCACCGCGAAGCGGGTGCACACCTGCCCGGCGTGCCGCGTCGGCGTCACGAACCCGAGCTGTTCGTCGAGGATGCGGCTGCTCCACCGCGCGTACTGGTCGCCGTCCCACCCGATGCGTTCGAACACCAGCACCGACAGGTCGGGCTCGACGAGCAGCCGGGTGTGGGCGCGGTCGTCGATGATCGTGCGGCCCTCGCGGGCGACCGCCAGGGTGTGCTCGACGGCCGCGCAGTAGGCGTCGGTGCCGTGGACGGCCAGCGAGAACCAGAACGGCAGGCCGCGGGCGCGGCGGGTGAGCTGGATCGCGAAGTCCGACGGGTTCCACTCGCCCTCGACGGTCACCGGGTCGAGGTAGCCGGCGGTCTGGGTGTGCGCCGCGCGGGCCTGCACCGGGTCGCGGTAGATCAGCGCGCACGAGTCGAACGGCGCGAACAGCCACTTGTGCGGGTCGACGATGAAGGAGTCGGCGTGCTCGACACCGTCGAACAGGTGCCGCACGCTCGGGGCCGCGAGCCCCGCGCCGCCGTAGGCACCGTCGACGTGCAGCCACCAACCCTGCTCGCGGGCCACCGCGGCGACGCCGGCGATGTCGTCGACCACGCCCAGGTTGGTGGTGCCGGCGGTGGCCACAATCGCGAACACTCCGGCGCGGACGTCGGCGGGCAGCTCGTCGACGACCGAACGCAGCGCGACGCCGGTCATCCGCCCCCGGGAGTCGCCCGGGACCTCGATCACCTCGACGTCCATGACGACCTGCAGCGCGTGCTTGACCGAGGAGTGCGTCTCGGCCGTCACGCACGCTGCCCAGCGCTGGTTCCCGGTCAGCGGGCCCCGCGCGTGTTTGGCCGCTTCGCGCGCGGCGACGAGCGCCGACAGGTTGCCGACGGTGCCGCCCTGCACGAAGACGCCACCCGCCCCCGCCGGCAGCCCGGCCAGGTCGGCGATCCAGCGCAGCGCCTGATTCTCGGCGTAGACCGCGCCCGAGCCCTCCAGCCACGACCCGCCGTAGACCGACGTCGCCCCCACGAGCATGTCGAAGCCGGCCGCGGCCTTGGTGGGCGCGCTGGGGATGAAGGACAGGTAGCGCGGATGGTCGACGGACAGGCACGCCGGGGCGAGGACGTCCTGCCACAGCCGGACTGCCTCGTCCGGGCCGATGCCCTCGGGACGCACCGTGGCGCCGGCCAGCTCCTCGAGCTCGGCAGGCGTCAGCGGGCGGTCGAGCGGCGTGCGGGTGGCGAGTCGGTCGATGCACAGCCGGGCCAGCTCGTGCGTCGTCCGATCCTCCTGAGCGGTGTAGGTGTGCACAGCCCCGGAGCGTAGTTACTGTGGGAACGCTGGGTCGGGCGCGTGCGTTTATCCCACGTACAGGTTGGTCTGGTTGTCTCGGACGTAATCGGCGATCGCATTCCTGCGCTCCGTCGGGCCGAGTAGCGCGAGGTGAGGGCATGACCGTCGAGTCCGCCACAGCACCGGTGTGGGTTCCGCCCACCTGGGACGAGGTGGTCCGCACGCACGGGGACCGGGTGTACCGGCTGGCGTACCGCCTCTCGGGCAACCGCGCCGACGCCGAGGACCTGACCCAGGAGACGTTCGTCCGGGTGTTCCGCTCACTGGCCGAGTACCAGCCCGGCACCTTCGAGGGCTGGCTGCACCGCATCACCACGAACCTGTTCCTCGACATGGTCCGGCGCCGGCAGCGCATCCGCTTCGACGCTCTGCCCGAGGACGCCGGCGACCGGCTCGCGGGCCGCGACCCCGGACCCGAGCAGACCTACGACGAGATGCACCTGGACCCCGAGATCCAGGCCGCGCTCGACGCGCTGCCGCCGGACTTCCGCGTCGCCGTCGTCCTGTGCGACCTCGAGCAGCTGTCCTACGAGGAGATCGCGGCGACGCTGGGCATCAAGGTCGGCACCGTCCGCTCGCGCATCCACCGCGGCCGGGTGCTGCTGCGCGAGGCGCTGGCCCACCGCGCCCCCGGCCGCCGGCCCAGCGAGCCCGGCAGCACCGGCACGGGCCCCACCGAGCTGGCGGGGGCGCCGGGTCGATGAGCTCGCAGCACCTGTCCGACGAGGCGATCGCGGCGTTCGCTGACGGCGTCCTGCGTGGGCACGCCCGCGAACGCGCGGCCCGGCACACCGAGGCGTGCGCCGAGTGCGGGAACGCCGTGCGGGTGCAGCGCGAGGCGGCCTGGGCCCTGCGGGCCGCGCCCGCGCCGTCGCTGCCGACCAGCCTCGCCGACCGGCTGCGCACCCTGCCCGAGACCACCCCGATCGCCGCACCGCCCGCCGCCGTCGACGACGACGGCACCACGATGATGCTGGTGGCGCCGATGGCGGCGCTCGTCGCCCCGCAGCGCGAGTGGCGGCTCAGTTCCGTGCTGAGCGCTCCGGCGAACCTGTTGCGCGGCGGCGGTCGCTGACCTGCACGGTCACTGGCCCCGTGCGCGCCGGCGACCGGTGCGCCTTGATCGCGCCCGTTGGGGCAGACTCGAGACGGACGCCTGTCGGCGGTGAAGGAGCACACCCTTGAATGACCAGCCGGGTCGGCACCCCGCCGACGCCTCGCCCGTCGACGAGGTCTTCGCGCGCCCGGCAGGCATCGACGGCGGTTTCGACGCACGCTCCGAGCCGGTGCCCTACACGCCGCCGCCTATGACGGTCTCGCCCGAGGACCGCGCAACCTTCGCCCGCCCGCCCGCCGCCGGTGCCTTCGAGCCGTTGCCCGGCGAGCGCCTCGTTCCCCGCCCCCAGTACCGCCCGCCCGTCCCGTCCGGCCTGGCCGACACCTTCGCGGCCACGCCCGAGGCCCGCGACGGTTTCGCGCCCGAGCCCGGTACGCGGCTCGGCGGCGGCGGCCCGCGCCGCGAGTCGCCGTGGTGGAAGCCCGACGCGGCGCGCGACCCGTGGCGCGACCCGAGCTCGCCGTTCTGGCTGGGTCGCGGAGCGGTGTTCAGCGGCGGCCGCCCGGCCCAGCTCGACCCCGTGGACGACGTCGACGCGGAGGACATAGACGCCGAGGGCACCGATACCGACACCGACGAGGTCCCCGACAACGTCCGGCGTGGCCGCTTCGGCCTGCCGTCGCTCATGGTGCTGCTGATCGCGACGCTCGTCGCGGGCGTCATCGGAGGCGGGATCGGGTGGTTCGCGACGCGCGAGACGAACGCGGCGCTGCACCGGCCCGACGTCTCGATCGCGCAGGTCGACCCGAAGATCTCCCGGCCGGCCGGCTCGGTGGCCGGCGTGGCGAAGCGGGTCGGCCCGGCCGTCGTCTCGATCCTCGTCACCACCGAGTCGGGAGCCGCGATCGGCAGCGGTGTGGTCATCGACTCCGACGGCGACGTGCTGACGAACAACCACGTCGTCGTGGCCGCCAAGGGCGACCAGAGCGCGACGATCCGCGTGACGTTCAGCAACGAGGCCACGGCGACGGCGCAGCTGGTCGGTACCGACTCGGTCAGCGACCTCGCCGTGATCAAGGTGCCGAACACCGAGCTGACCGTCGCCTCGCTGGGCAACTCCGACAAGGTGGCCGTTGGCGACCAGGCCATCGCCATCGGTTCGCCGCTCGGCCTCCAGGGCACTGTCACCGCGGGCATCATCTCGGCGCTCAACCGGCCGGTGCACGTCTATTCCGACGACGGCACGTCCGATGCCTACCTCGACGCGATCCAGACCGACGCCCCGATCAACCCGGGCAACTCCGGCGGCGCGCTCGTCGACGCCGCGGGGGCGGTCATCGGCATCAACTCGGCCGCGTCGGCCAGCAGCTCGGACTCGGGCACCACGACGTCGGGTATCGGCTACGCCATCCCGATCAACTACGCCCGCAGTATCGCGACCGACCTCATCCGCACCGGCAAGACGTCGCACGCCTCGCTCGGCGCGCAGGCCAAGACCTACCTGACGAGCACGAAGTCGGGCGCCTACCTGGCACAGGTGTCGCCGGGCAAGGCTGCGGCCACGGCGGGGCTGAAGGCGGGCGACGTCGTGGTCGTGGTGGGCGACACCGTCATCCAGTCCGCCGACCAGCTGACCGTGGTCGTCCAGCAGCGCAAGCCCGGCGACCGGGTGAAGGTGACGTACTACCCTAAGGGCTCGTCGGTGAAGAAGACGGTCACTGTCGTTCTCAGGTGATCCGACGCGCGCGAGCGGGAGGGTGGACGGGTGTTCAACATCGGGCCCCTCGAGTTCATGGTGCTCGCGCTGGTCGCGATCGTCGTGGTCGGCCCGGAGCGGTTGCCCAAGCTGGCGAAGGACGCCGCCGAGATGCTGCGCACACTGCGTGACCTCGCCACCGGCGCGCGCGAGCAGCTGCGCGACGAGCTCGGCCCCGAGTTCGCCGACATCGACCTGCGCAACCTGAACCCGCGTACCGCCGTGCAGCGCGCCGTCTTCGGTGACGACGTCGACCTCGGCCGGCTCAACCCCCGCAACGCCCTGCGCGACGCGATCTTCGGTGACGACACCGAGTCCGACGGCGGCGCGCGGCCCAGCTGGCGCGACGACCTGCGCGACGTCGACCCGCGCGCGGCCGTCCGTGGCCTCGACGACGAGGACACGCGGGTGCGGATGACGAAGGACAGTGCGCCCGCGGACGCGGTCAAGCCGGTGACGGCGAGCGTGCGACCACGCCCGCGTCCCCGCCCGGGCCCCACGGCGCCGACCCGCTTCGACGACGTTCCCTGAGTCCGCCGTTCCCTAAGTCGGCTCAGCGGACGGGCGTCAGCCCCAGCGACCGGCCGACCAGGCTGCGGCTGCGGGCGGCGAGTGCATCGGCGACGCCGCGCAGGGCCACCGCGGCCGCGGAATCCGGAGCGCTGAGCACGACCGGCGCCCCGCCGTCGCCGCCCTCGCGGACGGCCTGGTCGAGCGGGATCTGGCCGAGCAGCGGTACCCGCGTGCCGGTGGTGGTGGTCAGCGAGTCGGCGACGGCCTGGCCGCCACCGGAACCGAAGACCTCCATCCGCGAGCCGTCCGGCAGTTCGAGCCAACTCATGTTCTCGACGACGCCGACGATCTGCTGGTGGGTCTGCAGCGCGATGGACCCGGCGCGCTCGGCGACCTCGCGGGCCGCGAGCTGCGGCGTGGTGACGATGAGCAGCTCGGCCGAGGGCACCAGCTGCGCGACCGAGATCGCGATGTCGCCGGTGCCCGGCGGGAGGTCCATGAGCAGGACGTCGAGATCGCCCCAGAAGACGTCGGCCAGGAACTGGTTCA
>CAZZZE010000019.1:0-17526 GCA_964658365.1 uncultured Jatrophihabitantaceae bacterium | reverse complement strand
CCTCCCCGTCGTCATCCGTCCACGCGGTGACCTCCAGCTCCGCGGGCAGGCTGGCCCGCTCCACCGCGAGCGAGTGGTAGCGGCCGACCTCGAGGTCTGCGCTGAGGCCGGTGAACAGGCCCGCTCGAGCTGACGCTCAGCGCCCGTGCCGCGCGGCGTCCAACTCGGCGCGGCGCGGCGGGTTCGCGCCGGCTCGGGCGCAGGTGAGCGCGGCGACCCAGGCGGCGTCGTCGAGCAGGTCGCCGAGCGCCGCCGGAGCCAGTGCGGCCAGGCCGTCGACGCTGAGCCGGTCGCGGGCTACGAGCCCGTCGAGCAACCCCGTCATGAACGCGTCGCCGGCGCCGACGGTGTCGACCATCTCGACCGGGCGCACGGGCCGGGCGACGTCGCCGGCGGCGCAGTGCGCACTCGCGCCGTCGCCGCCGCGGGTCACGACCACGACGCGCGGCCCGCGCTCGAGCCAGTCGTGCGCGATGTGCTCGACCGGCGTCGAGGGGTAGAGGTAGGCCAGGTCCTCCTCGCTGGTCTTGACCAGGTCGCTGAGGGCGAGTGAACGCTCGACGCGCGCGCGGGCCGCGTCCCGATCGGTCTGCAGCCGGGGCCGGACGTTCGGGTCATAACTGATCGGGACCCGGCCGTGAAGTGACGTGACGAGCCGTTCGACCGCGGCGTCGCCCGGCGGCGTCCACGAGCTGAGCGACCCGAAGTGCAGCGCGTCGACGCGGGCGCCGACGTCGCCCAGCTCGTCGTCGGTGAACGCGAAGTCGGCCGTGCCGTCGACGCCGAAGGTGTACTCGGCGATCCCCGCGCGCACAGCGACCAGCGCGACGGTCGTCGGTTCGCGGGCGTCCACGGTCAGGCTCAGGTCGACGCCCGAGCGCTCGGCGTGCCGGCGCAGCACCTGGCCGAGCGGGTCCCGCGACAGCCGCCCGACGAACGCGGCGTGCCGGCCGAGCCGGGCCAGCCCGACCGCGACGTTGTACGGGCTGCCGCCGGGGCGGGCCAGGCGCGGGTCGTCGTCGCCGTCCTCGACCAGGTCGATGAGCGCTTCGCCCACGACGCCGATCACGGGCCCGTCGCCCCTCGTCACCGGCCGAGCCTCAGGCGCTGCGCAGGGCGGCGAGCGGGCCCGGCCGCGGCCGCCGGGCGGTGCCGAGCCGTACCGACCAGCTCGAGTGCCGCACGAGCAGGTCCTGGGCCTTGGCCGCGTAGGCGTCGGCCTCGTCGGGGAAGGCGCTGCGGGCCGCCTTGGCGAACAGGGCGTCGATCCTGGCCACCACCCGGGGGTCGTGGACGAGCTGACCCGCGCCGAGGTCAGGGGCGGCGGGTGTCTCGGGCCGGGCCTCGACGGTGCAGGGCAGCGAGACGAGCAGGGCCAGGACGTCAACCGCGATCTCGAGCAGGCGCGCCGGGCGCACGGCGTGCCGTTGCGCCCACTGCCGCGAGTGCGGCTCGCCGACCGTCCACCAGATGCCGGCGCCGAGCCCGGCCAGCTCGGCGAACCACTCGCTGGCCGCGCACCACTGCGCCGTCGCGCCCAGGACGTCGACGAGGTAGCGCAGCGCCTGCGCATCGAGCCGGGGTCGGGCGAAGTCGCGCAGCTCGTCGACGGCCCAGCCATGGGTGAGGGGGACGAACGCGGCCTCCCGCAGGGCGGCGTCCAGGGCGAGGTCGGTCACGTGCGGGCGGGCGCCGAGCTCGCCGCGCAGCAGCGGCGCGATGGCCGCCGGCGTCCGCGGGCTCGTGGGCCGGTCGAGCACGATCCCGTCGAGCGCGCGCGAGAGCGCGGCGCGATGCAGTGCCCGGGTCGCGGCACGCAGCATCCGGACGTCGGGCTGGGTGGGCGCGGACGTCGCACCACCCCGCAGGGCGCTGATCACCGCTCGAGTGTGGACCAGCTCAGCGCCCGCGGGCGGCAGACACACCCGTCACAGCCGTAACACGAGGTCAGGGGCGGCGGTACGGCCCGAGCGGGCGGGACCGCCCGCCGGCGCGGGCCAGCGAGCTGGGCAGCGCGTGCCCCACCGCTTTCTCGGTGACGGCCGCCGCAGCGACGAGCCGGTCGAGGTCCAGGCCGGTGGCCACCCCGGAGTCCTCGGCCCAGTAGCAGAGTTCCTCGGTGGCGATGTTGCCGCTGGCGCCCGGGGCGAAGGGGCAGCCGCCCAGGCCACCGATGCTGGCATCGAGCTGGCGCACACCCGACAGCACCGCGGCGAGCGCGTTGGCCTGCCCGGTGCCGCGCGTGTCGTGGAAGTGCGCGCCGACCTCGACGCCGGGAGCGGCGGCGCGGACGGCATCGAGCAGGTCGACGGCGCGTGTCGGGGTCACCGTGCCGATCGTGTCGCCGAGGCAGAGCTGGTCGGCACCCTGCGCGACGGCGCGGTCGACGACCGCCAGCGTGCGGGCCGGGTCGGTGCGGCCGTCGAACGGGCAGTCCCACGCGGTGGCGATGATGACCTCGAGGCTGCCGCCGGCGTCGTGGGCCAGCCGGGCGATCTCACCGATCGCCGCGGCGGCGTCGGCGGTGGGCCGCCCGCCGTTGGCCACGCTGTGCGAGTCGGCGGCCGAGACGACGTACTCGAGCTC
This sequence comes from uncultured Jatrophihabitantaceae bacterium, assembly GCA_964658365.1. GTDB lineage: Bacteria > Actinomycetota > Actinomycetes > Mycobacteriales > Jatrophihabitantaceae > Jatrophihabitans. The sequence continues at coordinate 14,940 of CAZZZE010000019.1, read as the reverse complement.
GGCGATGCCCGCGTCGATCGCCCGTACCGCGCCGCGGGTGTTGGCCACGAGCGCCGACCAGTGGACGTCCGGCCACGCGGCGAGGTGCTTGGCGACCTCGTCGGCGTCGGCCAGGGCGGGCACGGCCTTCGGTGAGACGAAGCTGGTGACCTCGATGCGCCGGACGCCGGTCGCGACCAGCGCCTCGAGCATGGCCAGCTTGTCGTCGAGGGGCAGCGGTGCTTCCAGCTGCAGGCCGTCGCGCATGCCGACCTCGCGGATGTCGATGGCCGCGGGCAGATCCAACGTCATCCCAGCAGTATGCGTCCAGCTCGGCGGGGGAGGCTGCGGGCGTGACGACCGGTGAGATCGACCTCGAGCGCTTCGTGACGGCGCAGCAGCGCGACGGGACGTACGACCGCGCGCTCGCCGAGCTGCGCGCGGGCAGCAAGCGCAGCCACTGGATGTGGTTCGTCTTCCCGCAGCTCGCCGGTCTCGGGCGCAGCGCGACGGCGCAGCACTACGCGCTCGGCTCGCTCGACGAGGCGCGGGCCTACCTGGCCCACGACGTGCTGGGCCCGCGGCTGCGGGAGTGCGCGGCCGCGCTGCTCGAGCTGCCCGCCCGTACCGCCCGCGACGTCCTCGGCGACATCGACGCGATGAAGCTGCGCTCGTCGATGACGCTGTTCGCCCTGGCCGCGCCCGACGAGTCGGTGTTCACCGAGGTGCTCGACCGCTACTTCGACGGCGCCGCCGACCTGGCCACCGTCGAGCTGTCGCGGTAGGCACCGTCGATCTTAAACACCGACGCCGGCCGACCCCCGCAGTGAGCGGTGTGTGGTCGACCGGCGTCGGGACGGCGACGAGCTACTTGGCAGCCAGCCCGTTGGCCTGCAGGAAGGCCTTGGCCACGACGGCCGGGTCCTTCTTGTCGATCTGGACGGCCTTGTTGAGCGCCACGATCGCGTCGGTCGTCAGCAGCGAGCTGAGCTTGTTGCAGATCGCGGTGAACGCCGGGCCCTCAGCGGCCAGCTTCTTGGCGTTGAGGACCGGGACGACGTTCTGGAAACCGAAGATGCCCTTCGTGTCGGTGAGCACCTTGTACTTGCCGCTGGCCAGCTGGCCGTCGGTGGTGAAGATGGCGATGGCGTTGGCCTTGCCCGCATCCAGCGCCGAGTACTGCGAGCCGATGGTCAGCGGCTTGAACTGGATCTTGTTGAGCCCGTAGGCCTTCTTCAGACCGACGACGCCCTGGTAGCGGGTGGCGTTCTCCGGCGGCCCGAGGTAGGTGAACGAGCCGACCTTCGACAGGTCCTGGATCGTCGTGAGCCCGTTGGTCTTGGCGTAGGCGTTGGTCACCGCAACGCCGTCGGCGTCCTGGAACGGCGTCGCGTTCAGCACGGTGAAGCCGCGGGCTTTCTCGTACTGCGTGGCGCCGGCCAGCGTCACGGCGGCGCTCTTCGGCTGGTCGCCGAGGTGAGCCAGCTCGGTGTAGATGACACCGGTGTACTCGGGGATGCCGTCGATCTTGCCGCTCTGTAGCGCCTTATCGGCAATCTCGGAGCTGCCGAGGTTGCCCTTCAGGGTGATTGCGTAGCCGGCCGCCTGGAGCGCCTGCTGGTACAGGGCGCCGAGCAGGTACTGCTCGGCGAAGTTCTTGTCGCCCAGGACGAACGCCGGCTTACCCTTGCCCGGCTGGGTCTTGAGGTAGTCGGTGCTCGCGGACGACGACCCGCTGCTCTTGGTGCCGGCCGGGGCGCTGCTGGAACTGCTGCTGCTGCCACTCGACCCGCAGGCGGCCAGGGTGCCCGCCAATGCCAGCGCCACACCCACGACGACGCTGCGAGTGAGCGATCTGCTCTTGTTCATCAGGTACTTCTCCCTTTTTCGAGTTGGGGCGAGGCAGGTACGTCACCCTCGTTTGACGTGCTGTCGATCTGGTCCTGGATGACTCCGGTGCCCACGCCGCCCTGGGTGAGGATCGCCTGGGTCTGCGGGCTGCGCCGGAAGCGGCTGGTCTGCGGACCGTTGGCCAGGCGCATGCCGGCCGGGGTGACGAGCCGTTCGATCAGCAGGAACAGCGCCTGCGAGGCGAACGCGAACACGACGAGGACGTAGGTGGCACCGATGACGCCGCTTGTCCGGAAGGACGCCTCGTTGGAGATGATGTCGCCGAGACCGCCGCCGCCGAAGACGCCCGAGAGCGTCGCCGTCGCGATCACGAAGACGGCCGCGGTGCGGATGCCGGCGAAGATGAGCGGCAGGGCCGGCGGCAGCTCGACGCGCAGGATCACCTGCCACGGTTTCAGCCCGATCCCCTTGGCCGCGTCGACGAGGTCCGGGTCGACGCCGTCGACCGCCACGTAGGCGTTGGTCAGGATCGGCGGAGCGGCCAGGATGACCAGCGCGATGATGACGTCGGCATCGCCGATGCCGACGAACGGCAGCAGGATCGCCAGCACGGCCAGACTGGGCAGGGCCCGCCCCAGGTTGGAGATGTTGATCGCCAGGAACGAGAAGCGGTGCAGGTGGCCGAGCAGGACGCCGAGCGGGACGCCGATGACGATGGCTATCGCGACGGCCTTGGCCGAGAGCACGGCGTGGGTCTCGAGCTTGTCGAGCAGCAGCGAGTGGCGGTGGTAGATGAAGCTGAAGGCCTCGACGAAGTTGTTGCTCATGGTGCGGTCACCTGCTCCGCCGAGCCGAGGCCCAGGGTGTGAGGATGCGCTGGGCGCCGGCCAGCAGGGCGTCGGCGAACAGCGCGAGGATGACGGCGAGCCCGCCGGCCGCGAACAGCTCGGTCTTGAACACGTTGTTGTTGACGGCGTCCAGGATCGGCTTGCCGAGCCCCTGCGGCAGGATGAACGACGCGACCGTGACCAGCGAGATCAGCGTCACGGCGGCCACCCGGATGCCGGCGATGATCGTCGGCAGCGCCAGCGGCAGCTCGACCTTGATCAGGATCTGGCCCCGGCTCAGGCCGTTCCCGCGCGCGGCGTCGAGGATCTCGGGCGAGACCCCGGACAGTCCGGCCAGGCTGTTGGTGAACAGGATCAGCAGCGTGTACGAGACGAGCGCGATCTCGACGGTGTACCGGTTGATCCCGGTGTAGGGCACGAGCACCTCGAAGGTGGCCAGCGACGGGATCGTGTAGAGCAGGCTGCCCAGGAAGGTGATCGGCGCGGCGAGGAAGTGCAGGCGGTGGGCGGCCAGGGCGAGCGAGAACGAGATGACGAAACCGATGCCCAGGGCGATGAGGGTGAGCTCGACGTGCTGGATCAGTGCCGGCTTGAGCACCGTGTCCCAGTTCGTGTGGACCCAGTCGGTGCAGAAGAAGTTGTTGTTCTTCACGCAGTTCGAGGTCTTGCCGAAGGTCGGGATGACCGGACCGGCCAGCACGCCGACGGCAGTGCCGAGCACCGCGGTCAGCCCTTCGCCAGATCGGGCGCGACGGTGCTGGTGCGCCCACGGTGCAGCGCCTGGTTGACCAGCTCGATGGACACGAAGCCGAGACGGTGCCCGTCGGCGTCCTGCACCTGCAGCGGCCGCATGGAGTCGGTCATCATCAGCGACAGCGCGTCGCGCAGCGTGGCGTCGGACGAGATGGTCTGGCCGGTGCCGCCGGCGTCGGCGCCCTGGTCGAGCTCGATCTGCGACAGCCGGGTGAGCGCCAGGCGCTTGAGGCCTCGGTCGGCGCCGACGAACTGCGCCACGAACTCGTCGGCCGGAGCGGCGAGGATGTTGTCGGGCGTGTCGAACTGCACGAGGTCGCCGCCCTCCCGCAGGATCGCGATCCGATCGCCCATCTTGATCGCCTCGTCGATGTCGTGCGTGACGAACACGATCGTCTTGCGGATCTCGCGCTGCAGGCGCTGGAACTGGTTCTGCAGGTTCTCGCGGTTGATGGGGTCGATGGCGCCGAACGGCTCGTCCATGAGCATGAGCAACGGGTCGGCGGCGAGCGCGCGGGCGACCCCGACACGCTGGCGCTGCCCGCCGGAGAGCTGGCTGGGGTAGCGCTTGCCCATCTCGACCGGCAGCCCGATCAGTTCGAGCAGCTCGGCCGAACGAGCGGCGATCCGCTTCTTGTCCCAACCGAGCAGCTTGGGCACGGTGCCGATGTTGTTGGTGATCGTCTGGTGCGGGAACAGGCCGACGTTCTGGATGACGTAGCCGATCTCGCGCCGCAGGGCGACCTCGGACTCGGCGTTGACGCTCTTGTCGCCGAGCAGGATGTCGCCGCTGCTCATCTGGATCATCCGGTTGACCATGCGCATCGCGGTGGTCTTGCCGCAGCCGGACGGGCCGACGAGCACGCAGACCTCGCCGGCCGGCACCGTGAAGGACAGGTCGGCGATGGCCGGGGTTGCCGCCCCCGGGTACTGCTTGCTGACGTTGCGGAACTCCAGCGGCGCAGCGCTCGCAGCGGTCATCGGGCCGGAGTCCGGTTCGCTCGCGTCACGTTCGAATCATCCACTCTCGTCCGCACCTCTTTCCGGTCGGCAAAGTCGGTCGACTATAGCTAGCGATGACGCGGTCCACCCGACCTCGGGGAGCCCGTGACTGCACCGTTATCGAATACGAGACATGGTTCACGCGCCCGTGCGGCGCTGACGGGACCGAACACGACACGCCGAAGAGTTGCGTCATACGCATCTGGTTGTCGATAGCGCAATGCCGGCCGTACCTTTGCCAGTACATCCGGCGGTGTCGAGCGAGGTAGTCCGATGATCAGGGTCTGCGCTCTGGCAGACGTCGCGCCCGGCGAGGCGTTGCGTCTGGAACTCCAGCCTGCTGTCGCCGTGTTCCACACGGACGACGGCGAGGTGTACGCGATCGATGACACCTGCACCCACCAGGACGCCTCGCTCGCCGACGGCTGGCTCGAGGGCTGTGAGGTCGAGTGCCCGCTACACGCCTCCAGGTTCGACCTGCGCACGGGCCGGGTGGACGCACCGCCGGCCAAGCGGCCGGTCCGCACCCATCAGGTCAGCGTGGTCGACGGCGAGGTGTACGTCGACCTGTCGACGGCCGAAGCGGACCTGCCGCCGGCCACCGCCGGTGAGCCGGCATGAGGACGGTCGTGAACCTTCCCGAGAGCCTGCTGCCGACGCTGCCGGGCCTGTATTACACCGACGACACCGTATTCGCCCTCGAGCAGCAGCGGGTCTTCGAGCAGCTGTGGTTCTGCGCCGTCCGCGCGGGCGACCTCGCGGCGCCGGGCGCGTTCCGCACCGTCCAGGTCGGCCGCGAGAGCGTGCTCGTCTCGCGTAACCGGCGCGGCGAACTGCGGGCCTTCCTCAACGCCTGCCGGCACCGCGGCGCGCGGATCTGTACCGACGAGTCCGGTGACGGGCAGCGCGCGTTCCAGTGCCCGTACCACGCCTGGACCTACGACCTCGACGGCAAGCTGCTGGCCGCGCCGAACCTGACCAGGATGCCCGACATCGACCGCGTCGAGTGGGGCCTGCGCCCGGTGGCGGTGCGCGAGTGGCTCGGTTACGCCTGGGTCTGCCTGGCCGACCAGCCACCGTCGTTCGAGGACACCGTCCAGCGCGAGGTCGTCGAGCGCCTCGGTGACCTTGCGGCCATCGAGAGGTACTCGGTCGAGAGCCTCGAGCTCGGCCGGCGCATCAGCTACGACGTCGCGGCCAATTGGAAGCTCATCGTCGAGAACTTCATGGAGTGCTACCACTGCGCAACGATCCACCCCGAGCTGACCGAGGTGCTGCCCGAGTTCGCCGACGGCTACGCGGCGCAGTACTTCGTCGGCCACGGCGCCGAGTTCGGACCTGACGTCGAGGGCTTCACCGTCGACGGCTCGGCCGGGCACGAGCGCATCCCCGGCGTGGCCGAGGAGCAGGACCGTCGCTACTACGCGATCACCATCAAGCCGCAGGTGTTCGTCAACCTGGTGCCCGACCACGTGATCGTCCACCGGATGTTCCCGGTGGCGCCCGACCGCACGATCGTCGAGTGCGACTGGCTCTACCTGCCCTCCGTCGTCGCGTCCGGTGCCGACCTCGACCGCTCGGTCGAGCTGTTCGACCGCGTCAACCGGCAGGACTTCGCCGCCTGCGAGCGGTGCCAGCCGGGCATGTTGTCGCGGCTCTACGCGCAGGGCGGCGTGCTGGTGCCCAGCGAGCACCACATCGCCGGTTTCCATGACTGGCTGCGCGGCCAGCTCGCCGACGGCGCGGATGCCTCGGCCGAGGTCGGCTGATGAGCTCTGTCGAAATGGCCGAGGCGCTCGGAGATCCGCCGCGCCGCGTCCTGCAGCTCCGGGACGATCTCGTCGATGCGCGTCTCGTTCAGGCGGAACGCGGGCCCGGACACGCTGATCGACGCCACGACCGCGCGGCTGTGGTCGCGGATCGGGGCGGCGACGGCGTTGAGGCCGTCCTCGTACTCGCCCAGCACGACGGCGTAATCGCGCTCGACGATGTGCTCGAGTTCGGCGAGCACCGCCTCGATCGAGGTGTGGGTGCGCGCGGTGTACACCTGCAGGCCGCCGGCCTCGAGCAACCGCCGACGGTTCGCCGGGCTCTCGTGGGCGAGCAGAACCTTGCCGCTCGACGTCGCGTGCAGCGGGGTCAGCTGACCCGTCCAGTTGTGCGCGACCACCGCCGCCGCCCCGCGCGCCTGGTCGACGTTGACCGCCCAGTGCAGGCGCAGCACGGCGATGTTCACCGTCTCGCCGAGCACCGCCGCGACGTCGCGCAGCACGTCGCGGGCCTGCTCCACGAGGTCGAGGCGCCCCAGCACGGAACCGGCGAGGCGCAGGACGCCCACGCCGAGGCGGTACTTGCCGCGCTCGCCGTCCTGCTCAACGAGCTCGCGGTCCTCCAGCGCGCTGAGCAGCCGCGAGGCGGTCGACTTGTGCACGCCCAGCTCGGCCGCGACCTCGCCGACGCCGACACCTTCGCCGCCCCGGCCCAGGATCTCGAGCACGGTGACCGCACGATCCACGGACTGGATGCCGTTCAGCCCGCTGGTCACGACAGCACCGTATTGGGTGATCACGTCTACTCAGAAACTGGGCGGTGCTCATCATGACCGGTCGAGCTCCCGACACCCGCGTCGTCATCATCGGGGCAGGCGTCGTCGGCGCCGCGCTGGCCGACGAGCTGACCGCCCGCGGCTGGACGCACGTGACCGTCGTCGACCAGGGCGAGTTGCCCGCGCCCGGCGGCTCGTCGTCGCACGCGCCGGGCCTGGTGTTCCAGGCCAACGGCTCGCGCACGATGACCCAGTTGGCCCGCTACACGGTCGAGAAGCTCGGCGCCCTCACCGCCGACGGCCAACCCTGCTACCTGGCAGTCGGCGGCCTCGAGATCGCCACCACCCCCGAGCGGGAGCGCGAGCTGTGGCGCCGGCACGGCTGGCTCACCGCGGCCGGCATCGAGTCGCGGATCCTGTCCGCCGACGAGACCGTCGAGGTCTACCCGCTGCTCGACCGGGCGCGGGTGCTCGCCGGCCTGCTCATCCCGACCGACGGGCTGGCCAAGGCGGTGCGGGCCGTCGACGCGCAGACCCGGCAGGCGGCGGCGCGGGGCGCGGTGCTGCTGCCCCGCCACGAGGTCCTCGACATCACCGTCACCGACGGGCGGGTCACCGGCGTGGTCACCGACCACGGCGAGCTGCCCGCCGACGTCGTCGTCTGCTGCGCCGGCATCTGGGGGCCGAAGGTCGCGGGCATGGTCGGCATGACGCTGCCGCTCGTGCCGCTGGCCCACCAGCTCGCGCGCACGGCGCCGGTCCCTGCCCTCGCCGGCGCGTCGACCGAAGCCACGCTTCCGATCCTGCGCCACCAGGACCATGACCTGTACTACCGCGAGGACGGCTCGCGGATGGTGATCGGTTACTACGGGCACCGCGCCATGCCGGTGCGCGCCGAGGACATCGCCGCCTGGTCCGCCGACGCGCCGGCCATGCCGTCGGTACTCGACTTCACCCCTGAGGACTTCACCCCGGCGTGGACCGAGACCCGATCGCTGCTGCCGGCCACCCGAGACGTCGAGCTCGACAGCGGCTTCAACGGGCTGTTCTCCTTCACCACCGACAACCTGCCGCTGATCGGCGAATCGCCTTCTGTGCAAGGGTTCTGGGTCGCCGAAGCGGTGTGGGTGACGCACTCGGCGGGCGTCGGCCGGGCGGTGGCCGAGCTGCTCGTCGACGGTTACTGCTCGTCGTTCGACCTGCACGAATGCGACGTCAACCGCTTCGCCCCGCACCAGCTGGCGCCGGACTACGTCCTGGCCCGCTCGTGCCGCAACTTCGACGAGGTCTACGACATCATCCATCCGCTCGAGCCGGCCGTGGACCTGCGCCCGATCCGGCTCTCGCCGTTCCATGCCCGGCAGGTCGAGCTCGGTGGGTACTTCCTCGAGGCCACCGGGTGGGAGCGTCCGCACTGGTACGAGGCGAACGGCCCGCTCGTCGAGGGCCGCACCATCCCCACACCCGACCCGTGGGCCGCGCAGCACTGGTCACCGATCGTCGCCGCCGAGGCGCAGGTGACGCGCGAACGGGTCGCGATGTACGACATGACCGCGCTGCTGCGCCTCGAGGTCAGCGGCCCCGGCGCGGTCGGGTTCCTGCAGCACCTGGTCACCGGCAACGTCGCCAAGTCCGTCGGGTCGGTGACCTACTGCCTGCTGCTCGACGACGACGGCGGCATCCGCTCCGACGTCACGGTGGCGCGCCTCGCCCCGGACGTGTTCCAGGTCGGCGCCAACGGCCACCTCGACCTGGACTGGCTGGCGCGCCGGCTGCCGGCCGACGGATCCGTGCAGGTCCGTGACATCACGCCGGGCACCTGCTGCATCGGGCTGTGGGGGCCCCGGGCCCGCGACGTCCTGGCGCCGCTCACCGACGCCGACGTCTCGGCCGACGGCCTGAAGTACTTCCGCGCCAAGCAGTTCTACGTCTCGACGGTGCCGGTCACCGCCCTGCGGATGTCCTACGTCGGGGAGCTGGGCTGGGAGCTCTACACCAGCGCCGAGCACGGTGCGGCGCTGTGGGATGCGCTGTGGAACGCCGGCCAGGAACACGGCATCATCGCCGCCGGCCGGGGGGCGTTCAACAGCTTGCGGCTCGAGAAGGGTTACCGCTCGTTCGGCACCGACATGACCTTCGAGCACGACCCGTACGAGACCGGCGTCGGGTTCGCCGTCCGCCTCGACAAGAACGATTTCGTCGGCCGCGACGCGCTGCTCAAGCGCAAGGAGAACGTGGGCCGCACGCTGGCCTGCCTGACGCTGACCGACCCCGCTGATCACGTGCTCGGTAAGGAGCCGGTGTTCGACGGCGACCGTACCGTCGGGTATGTCACGAGTGCGGCGTACGGCTACACGATCGGCCGTGGCATCGCCTACGCCTGGTTGCCGGTCGAGCACGCGGCCGTCGGTACCGGATTGAGCATCCGCTACTTCGACCGCGACGTTGCCGCGGTCGTGTCGGCCGAACCGCTGGTCGACCCCGAGATGAAGCGCATCCGGGCATGAGCACCGTGGACGCGACGATGCCCGAGGCGCTGCCCGACCAGCCCGACTTCCTCTGGCGCAACCCGGAGCCGAAGAAGGCCTACGACGTCGTGATCGTCGGCGGCGGCGGCCACGGGTTGGCCACCGCCTACTACCTTGCCAAGAACCACGGCATCACGAACGTCGCGGTGCTCGAGAAGGGCTGGCTCGGGGGCGGCAACATGGCCCGCAACACCACGATCATCCGGTCGAACTACCTGTGGGACGAGAGCTCGGCGATCTACGAGCACTCGCTCAAGCTCTGGGAGGGGCTCGAGGCCGACCTGGACTACCCGATCCTGTTCAGCCAGCGCGGCGTGCTCAACCTCGCGCACTCGCTGCAGGACGTCCGCGACTCGGTGCGCCGCGTGAACGCCAACCGGCTCAACGGGGTGGACGCCGAGTGGGTCGACGCCGACCGGGTCAAGGAGATCTGCCCGATCGTCAACATCTCCCCCGACGTCCGGTACCCGGTGCTCGGGGCGACGTACCAGGCGCGCGCCGGCATCGCCAAGCACGACTACGTGGCGTGGGGTTACGCCCGGCGCGCGAACGACCTGGGCGTGGACCTGATCCAGGACTGCCAGGTCACCGGGCTGGACGTCCGCGACGGCCGCGTCGTCGGCGTGCAGACGTCGCTCGGGCCGATCGCGGCGGGCAAGGTGGCGCTGGCGGCAGCCGGACACTCCTCCGTACTCGCAGGTATGGCCGGCATCCGCCTGCCGTTGTCGTCGCATCCGCTGCAGGCCCTGGTGTCGGAGCTGCTCGAGCCGATTCACCCCACGGTCGTGATGTCGAACGCGGTGCACGTCTACGTCTCGCAGGCGCACAAGGGCGAGCTGGTCATGGGCGCGGGCGTCGACTCCTTCAACGGCTACGGCCAGCGCGGCGCGTTCCACATCATCGAGCGGCAGATGGCCGCGGCTTTGGAGCTGTTCCCGGTGTTCGCGCGGGCGCACCTGCTGCGTACCTGGGCCGGCATCGTCGACACCACGCCTGACGCCTCCCCCATCGTCGGGCTGACGCCGGTCGACGAGCTGTACCTCAACTGCGGCTGGGGCACCGGCGGGTTCAAGGCCACGCCGGGCGTCGGGTGGTGCTTCGCCGACACGATCGTCAACGACAAGCCGCACGAGTTCGTCGCGCCGTTCACGCTCGAGCGCTTCACGACCGGCGCGCTGGTCGACGAACACGGCGCCGCGGCGGTGGCCCACTGATGCCCGCCCCTCACGAGTTGTCCGCGCCGAGGCGGCTCTGGACGCGTGTGGCCGCGGACAACTCGGGCGCGCGCGGGAAGTTGTCCGCGCCCGGACGGATCCGGACGCGTGTGGCCGCGGACAAGTCGGGAGGGGGGCGGCCATGCAGCTGATCGAGTGCCCCTACTGCGGACGTCGCGAGGAGGCCGAGTTCCACTACGGCGGGCAGGCGCACGTCGGCTATCCGGCCGCGCCTAACGAGACGTCCGACGCCGAGTGGGCCGAGTTCCTGTTCTTCCGCGACAACCCGCGCGGCCCGTTCGCCGAGCGCTGGAACCACGCGGCCGGCTGCCGCCGCTGGTTCAACGCGATCCGCGACACCGTCAGTTACGAGTTCCTCGCCGTCTACCCGATGGGCGCGCCGCGTCCGGAGCTGCCGGCATGAGGCGGGTCGCGGGGTACGGCCGCGTCGACCGCGCAGTCGACATGAAGTTCAGCTTCGACGGCGTGCAGTACCTGGGCCACCCGGGCGACACGCTCGCCTCTGCGCTGCTGGCCAACGATGTCGTGCAGGTCTCGACGAGCGTCGCCCTCGGCCGTCCCCGTGGCGTGATGGCCGCGGGCGTCGACGAGGCCAGCGCGCTCGTCCAGATCGACGCGTCGTTCCCCGAGCCGATGCTCACCGCCACCACCGTCGAGCTGTTCGACGGCCTGGTCGCGCACGGCCTGCCCGGCCGCGGCGCGCTGGCCGCCACCGACGACCCGGCCCGTTACGACTCGGTCCACGCGCACTGCGACGTGCTCGTCGTCGGCGCCGGCCCGGCCGGGCTTGCCGCCGCGCACGACGCTGCCGCCGACGCTCGCCGCGTCCTGCTCGTCGACGACCAGCCCGAGCTGGGCGGCTCGGCCCTCGCTACCGCCGCCGGACCCGACCTGCCCGACCTCACCGCCGTCCGCGTCCTCACCCGCACCACCGCGTTCGGCTGGTACGAGGACAACCTGGTGCTGGCGCTGGAGAAGCGACCCGAGTCGGCCACCACCCGGCAGCGGATCCACCGCATCCGGGCCGGCGAGGTCGTGGTGGCCACCGGCGCCCACGAGCGGCCGATCGCGTTCGCCAACAACGACCTGCCCGGCGTCATGCTGGCCGGCGCCGCCCGCACGTACCTGCGCCGCTATGGCGTGCTGGTCGGGGACGAGGTCGTCGTCTTCACCGCGCACGACGGCACCGCCGACGTCGTCGACGACCTGCGCGCCGCCGGGGCGCATGTGCGCGTGATCGACGTGCGCGACGGCGTCTGCGTCGCCGAGGCGCTCGGCACCGACCGGGTCACCGGCGTGCGGCTGTCCACCGGCGAGACGATGGCCTGCGACGCGCTGCTGGTCTCCGGCGGCTGGAACCCGGCCGCCCAGCTCTACAGCCAGGCCCGCGGCACGCTCGCCTGGGACGACGAGATCGCCGCCCTGCGCCCGGTGCCGGGGCTCGCGACGGTTCGGGCCGTCGGCGCGGCGGCCGGCGACGGCCTGCCCACCGGTGGTGCGGTGATCTGGTCCGTCCCCCGGCTCGGGAACGACGGGCCCGACACCCGTTTCGTCGACCTGCAGCGCGACGCCACGGTCAGCGACGTCCTGCGCGCAACCGGCGCGGGCCTGCGCTCGCTCGAGCACGTCAAGCGGTACACGACCATCGGCACCGCGCACGACCAGGGGCGGACGTCCGGCCTGCTGTCGGCCGGCATCACCGCGGAGTCGCTCGGTGTCGCACTGGCGGACCTCGGGCACACCACCTTCCGCCCGCCCTCCGTCTCGGTGTCGTTCGCCGCGCTGGCCGGACGCAACCGCGGGGAGCTGTTCGACCCGGTGCGCACGACGTCGATCCACCCGTGGCACGTCGAGGCCGGCGCGGTGTTCGAGGACGTCGGCCAGTGGAAGCGGCCCCAGTACTACCCGCAGCCCGGCGAGGACGGGCCTGCCGCGGTGCGCCGCGAGACCCGCGCGGCGCGCGCCGGGGTGGCCCTGATGGACGCGTCGACGCTCGGCAAGATCAACGTCCAGGGTGCCGGTGCGGCCCGGTTCCTCGACCTCATCTACACGAACCCGATGAGCTCGCTGAAGGTCGGGATGTCGCGCTACGGCGTCATGTGCGGCCTCGACGGGATGATGCTCGACGACGGCACCGTCATGCGCATCAGCGAGACCGAGTTCGTCCTGACCACCACCACCGGCAACGCCGCGACCGTCCTGGACCACATGGAGGACTTCGCGCAGACGGAGTGGCCCGAGCTCGACGTCCACCTGACGTCCGTCACCGAGCACTGGGCGACGGTGGCCGTGGTCGGCCCGCAGTCGCGGTCGGTGGTGCAGGCGCTGGCCCCCGAGCTCGACGTCGGCAATGAGGCGTTCCCGTTCCTGGCCTGGCGCGACACCACGATCGGCGAGGTCCCGGTGCGCATCGCCCGCATCAGCTTCAGCGGCGAACTGGCCTACGAGATCAACGTCGTGTCCTGGTACGGGCTCGCGCTGTGGCAGGCCGTGCTCGCGGCCGGCGAGCCGTTCGGCATCACGCCGTACGGCACGGACGCCATGCACGTGCTGCGGGCCGAGAAGGGCTTCCCGATCATCGGGCAGGACACCGACGGCACCGTCACGCCGCACGATCTCGGGCTGGGGTGGGCGGTATCGAAGAAGAAGCCCGACTTCGTTGGCAGACGCTCGTTCAGCCGGCCCGAGAACCTGCGCCCCGATCGCAAACACCTCGTGGGCCTGCTGCCCGACGACCCCACCGTGCTGCTCGACGAGGGCGCTCAGGTGATCGCCGAGGCCGACGTCGCAGTGCTCCCGGTGCCCATGCTCGGCCATGTGACGTCGAGCTACGAGAGCGTCGCTCTCGGTTCGACGTTCGCGCTGGCCATGGTCCGCAGCGGGCGCGAGCGCATCGGCGAGCGGCTCTATGTGTGGTCGCAGGACACGCTGAGCCCGGTGACCGTCGTCGAGCCGGTCTTCTACGACAAGGAGAATGCCCGCCGTGACGGTTGAGACCCTCGAGCCACGCAGCCCGCTCGCCGGCTGGCAGCTGACCGCCGACGGTGTCGCCGCCGTCGAGCGCCCGCTGCTCGGCCAGCTGAGCGTGCGCACCCCGCGCGACTTGCGCCGGCTGGTGCTGGGCGCCGACGGCTCGCACGCCGCCCGGCGGCGCAATCCCGACCGCGTGCTGCGCCTCGGCCCCGACGAGTGGCTGGTGCTGACCACGCCGGCCGAGCGCACGATGCGGACGTCGGCGCTGCAGGAGTTCGGCGTCGTCACCGACGTCTCTGCGCAGCGCACCACCATCGCGCTGAGCGGGCCGCGAGCACGTGACCTGCTGGCCCGCGGCTGCGCGATCGACCTCGACCCGTCCGTCGCGCCGGTGGGTTCGTGCTACTCGACGCTGCTCGCGCAGACCGGCGTGCTCATCGTCATCGAAGCCGACGTGATCCTGCTGCTGGTGCGCTCCTCCTTCGCGTCCTACCTGGCCCGCTGGCTCGAGGACGCCAGCACCGACCTCGACTGAGCCGACGCATGGCCCCCCGCGAGTGAGCTGAGTCAGGCGGGCGGGAGTCGCTTGGTCAGCACCTCGAAGTACAGGTCGTCGCGCAGCGCCCGGCCGTTGACGAGCCCGTCGTAGGGGAACGGCCGCTGCTCTCCCGTCACCGTGTACCCGCGGCGGACGTACCAGTCGATCAGCTCACCGCGCTGCCCGATGACGGTCATCTCCATGATCGTCACGCCGAAGGTCGTCCGTGCGTAACGCTCGGCCTCGGCCAGGACGACCCGACCGAGGCCGCCCGCCTGGGCCGACGGGCGCACCGCGAACATCCCGAAGTACCCGACCTCCGGCGAGCGCTGCACGAGCTCGCAGCACGCGACCAGCGGATCGTCATCGTCAGCGGCCAGCAGGACCACGCCGGCCGGGTCGGTGATCTTGGCCAGCACGCCGTCCCGGTCGATGCGCTCGTCGTCGAGCAGCTCGGCCTCGCTCGTCCAACCCCGTCGCGATTCGGGTCCGCGGTAGGCGAGCCGGACGAGGTCGAGGACGTCGTCGACATCATCGACGCCGGCGATGCGGAACGTCGGCAGCACGCCCGCAAGCTATCGCAGGGGTCAGACCCTGATCGTTTTCTGGTCGGGGTCGATCCATGTCGGCGGCGTCCAGACCGGTCGGCCGTCGGTGATGCGGACGGTCCAGCCGAGGCGTTCGAACT
>CAZZZE010000018.1:9255-17992 GCA_964658365.1 uncultured Jatrophihabitantaceae bacterium | reverse complement strand
TAGCCGCGATAGCGCAGGATCCCGGCGTCGCCGTCGATGTAGGTGATCGCCGACGAACACGACGCGGTGTTCGCGAAGCCCGGGTCGTAGGTGACCATCCCGGTCTTGGACAGCAACTTGGCGATGTCGGCGGCGGGCGCACCCTCGACCGGGTGGTGTACGGGTAGCTCGAGGGAGTCCTGGCCCGGTACCTCCAGGACGGCGTTCTCAGTGTCGAGCGCTGCGTCGGACATGCGTTCCTCTCGGGTTAGCTGGTCAGGTTCTGCAGTCGCACTTCGCCGCGGGCGATCGTGCGCTGCTGCTCATCGGTGACCTCGACCAGCCAGAGCTGCTGGCTGCGGCCGCGGTGGATCGGGGTGGCGACGGCGGTGAGTACGCCCTCGCGCGCCGAGCGGATGAAGTTGGTGTGGTTGGACACGCCGACGACGGTGCCGCGGTCGCCGAACCACATGGCCGCGCCGAGGCTGGCACTGCTCTCGACGACCGAGCAGTAGACGCCGCCGTGCACGAGTCCGTAGGGCTGCAGGTGATGCTCGGCCACGGTCCAGCTCATGATCACCCGATCGGGACCGGCCTCGTCGAGCCGTAGCCCCAGCGCCTTGTCCAGCCCCTGATCGATGAGGCTCTGCACGCCTTCCGTCATGATCCTGACCGTAGCTCAGGGTGCTGCCGGCCTGCGGCCGGTAGGCCGGGAAGTGGCATGCGGAACGCGCTCAGGACGCTGCGGTCGCCGAGCGCCGACGCGGCTGCGGCTCGGCGGCCTCGTGCCGGCTGAACGCCAGTACCCCGTCGTCGATGGAGCCGTGCCGCAAGGTGGCCGCGTCGCGCAGGAAGTCGTTGCTCACCCGCCACGGTCCGCGGGACCCCTGCCGGGGTAGGTGCGGGTCACCGCGGCGGACGTAGCCAGAGTTCAGCGCACCCAGCACGGAGCCCTCACCGTGGTCGTCGGCGCTGCCGTGGGCCACGAAGGTGGTGAGCCCGTGGCCGTCGAGATGGTTGAGCACCCGGCACAGGTACTCGGCGGCCAGATCGGCCTTCAGCGTCCAGGAGGCGTTGATGTAACCGAAGACGAACGCGAAGTTCGGGACGCCCTCGACGAGCGTCGCCTTGTAGGTGAGCCGCTCGTTGACGGCGACCGGTGCGCCGTCGACCTCGAGGGTCGCGCCGCCGAGGATCTGGACGTCCAGGCCGGTGGCCGAGACGATGATGTCGGCCTCGAGGCGGTCGCCGGACTCGAGCTCGATGCCGTCGGGTGTGAAGGTCTTGATGCGGTCGGTGACGACGTCGGCCTTGCCGCTGCGGATGGCGCGGAACAGGTCACCGTCGGGCACGACGCACAACCGCTGGTCCCAGGGGTCGTACGTCGGGGTGAAGTTCGCGATGTCCGACGACCCGGCCAGGGCCTTCTCGGCACCCTTCACCACGAAGTTGCGGATCGTGTGGGGACGCACCCGCGCGAGGGCGTAGGTGGCGCGCTGGACGCCGATGTTGCGCGTGCGGGCGAGCTTCCAGACCACACCATCAGGCAGGAAGCGGCGCAGCGTCGAGGAGATCTTGTCGCGGGCCGGCAGCGACACGATGTAGGTGGGGGAGCGCTGCAGCATGGTGACGTGCGCGGCGTCCGGGGCCATGGCCGGTACCAGGGTCACCGCGGTGGCGCCCGAGCCGATGATGACGATGTTCTTGCCGGCGTAGTCGAGGTCGGCCGGCCAGTGCTGCGGGTGGACGACGGTGCCGGTGAAGTCCTGCTCGCCGGGGAATTCGGGGCGGTAGCCGGTGTCGTAGTTGTAGTAGCCGGTACCGGCGACCAGGACGTCGGCGGTGACCGTCTCGCCGGCCGCGCCGGCGCCGGTGCGGGTCTCGACCGTCCAACGGTTCTGCGCGCTCGACCACGAGGCCTTCACGACCTGCCGGTCGAAGTCGATGAGCTTCTCGACGTCGTACTCGACGGCGGTGTCGCGCAGGTAGCTGCGGATCGACTCGCCGTCGGCCAGCACCTTGGTGTCGTTCCACGGCCGGAAGTTGTAGCCGAAGGTGAACATGTCGGAGTCGCTGCGCACGCCGGGGTAGCGGAAGAGGTCCCAGGTGCCGCCGATCCTCGAGCGCCGCTCGAGGATGCGCACGCTCTTGTCCGGACACTCGCGGGCGAGGTGACAGGCGGTGCCGATGCCGGAGATCCCGGCCCCGATGATCAGGACGTCGGTGTGCGGACCGGTCATCTGTCCTCCTGCGGAACGGGAACTGCGTGTGACACACCGTACTGGGACGGCTCGTCGAGCGCCTGTACCAACCGGTCGACGAACGCGGCCTGCGCGGTGATCAGCTTGACCCGCGCGACGTGCGGCGGGAACCAGGCGGCCCGGTCGATCTCGGGGAAGCGTTGGCGGCGGCCCGACCGCGGCGGCCATTCCAGTTCGAAGTCGTTGCTGCGCACCGTGGTCACGTCGAGGTCGCCGGCCAGCGCCCAGGCGGTGACGATCTTGCCGTTGGTCTGGCGGACCTCGCCGAGTGGCAGTGGCTCGACGGCGGGCGGCGGGCTGCCGAGTTCCTCTTCGAACTCGCGCCGGGCGGCGGCGTAGGCGGTGTCGTCCGTGGTCTCGTCGTACTCGCCCTTGGGCAGGCTCCAGGCCCGCTCGTCCTTGTTCGCCCACAGCGGGCCGCCCATGTGGGCGAGCAGCAGTTCGAGGCCTGCGTCGGTGCGGCGGTGCAGCAGCAACCCGGCGCTGCGGCGCAGCGCAGCGGGCACGGTCAGCGCCCGGCAGCGGTCGGTTCGTCCAGCCCTGACCCGATACCGAGGTGGCGCAGCAGGTTGGCCGAGAACCTGTCGCCCGTGCGGGCCATCGTGCCGTTCATGACGCGGCGCACGGCCGGGCCGGCGCTGCGCGGCAGCGGCAGGTCCACGTGCAGGGTCAGGCTGATCTCGAGCCGGGTGCCGCCCTCGACATCGGTCAACCGGTACCAGCCGTCGGCTCCGGTTCGCTCGACGGTGCCGGGCGGCGCCTCGTGCTCGTAGCCGATCTCGCGCTCGTCGAGGAAGCGCATCCGCTCGGTGAACGCGGGCGCGATGCTGACGCCGAGCGCCGAGATGCTCATCAGGTGCCAGCGCCACACGTCACCGTCGGCATCGATGCTCTTGAGCAGCGGCGTCAGCTTCGGCAGCAGCACCGGATCGGTGAGGACCGCCCAGATCCTCGCGCGCTCGGCGGCGACGACCGCCGTGGACTCGGTGGTCGCGGAGAACGTGTTCATCAGGGCATCGTTCCCATTCCCGGGTCGTCCTACCGGCACTGGTAGGCAGGACACATGCAGGTCATCGGGACGGCGTGGGTCCGGGCGGTGGTGGCCCACGGTGGCGGGGCCGAGTCGGCTGCGGATAGTGCCGCCGACCTCGTCCGTCGCTACGCCGAGCCGCACCGGCGCTACCACACGGCCACGCACGTGGCGGCCGTGCTGCGCGACAGCGCCGCGCTCGCCGACGAGCTCGGGCTGGACCGCCTCGACGCGGAGCTCGTGGCGCTCGCCGCGTGCGCTCACGACGTCGTCTACGACGCCCGACCCGGCGACGACGAGCGGGCCAGCGCGCAGTGGGCGAGCGACGCGCTGTCGGTGGCCGGAGTGGCGCCCTCGCGGATCGAGCGCGTCGCCGAGCTGGTGCTGACCACCCTGGCGCACGAGGCCGACGCGTCGGACGCTGCGGCCGCCGCCCTGCTGGACGCCGATCTGGCCGTGCTCGCCAGCGCGCCGGCGGCGTACGCCACCTACGCGGCGGCGGTACGGGCCGAGTACGCCGCTGTCGACGACGAGCACTGGCGCGCCGGCCGGGCGGCCGTGCTGTCCGGCCTGCTCGAGCGGCCGCGGCTCTACGTGTCGGCACCGGGTCGCCGGCGGTGGGAGTCGACGGCGCGGGCGAACGTCGCGGCCGAACTGGCTCAGCTGACCGGGACGTCCTGAGGCAGCGGCCGGACCAGGTCGTACTCGGTGGCGTCGAGCGTGCGGGTCGCCTCGGCGTACTCGCGCATGTAACCCGGCCAGTTGGTGACGATGCGCCCGGCCTCGTTGCGGTACCAGGAGTTGCACCGCAGCCACGCCGTGCCGTGGAAGCGGCGCTGCGTCCGCACGTCGAAGGCGTGCTGCACCTCTGCCCGTACGTCGACGGCCGCGGCGCCCCGGTCACGCGCGAGCTCGAGGGCCTGGCGCACATAGCCGGCCTGGCGCTCGAGGAAAAAGATGATCGACCCTCCGGACGTGTTGGTGTTCGGGCCGTACATCAGGAACAGCGACGGGAAGCCGGTGACCGCGATGCCCAGGTGCGCGACGGCGCCCGTCTGCCACTCGCTGCGCAGATCGCGACCGTTGCGGCCGGTCACCTCGGTCGGGAACATGAACTCGACGGTCCGGAACCCGGTGCCGTAGATGACGCAGTCGACCTCGTGCACCCGCCCGTCCCTGGTGCGCGGGCCGACCGGCGTCAACTCGGTGATCGCCTCGGTCACGAGTTCGACGTTCGCACGTTGCAGCGCGGGCAGGAAGGCCGAGCTGAACAGGACCCGTTTGCAGCCGAAGGTGTAGTCCGGCCACGCCTTCTCGCGCACCTCGGGGTCGGTGAGCTGTCGGCGCATGAAGGCCGTCGACCACGCCCGACCGAACCAGCCCAGCACGGTGGGGTGGCGGATCATCGCGGTGAGGAACTCCATGTACAGGTACAGCGCCAGGCGGAAGAGCCGGTGCACCGGCGGCACCCGGGTGAACAGGGCGTGCGTCGCGCGGGAGTAGTCCTTGTGCTCGCGAGGCAGGAACCAGTTACCGCTGCGCTGGAACACGGTCACGGACGCGACGTCCGGCGCGATCTCGGGAATGAACTGCACCGCGCTGGCGCCGGTGCCGATCACCGCGACCCGCTTCCCGCGCAGGTCGTAGTCGTGGTCCCAGCGGGCGGAGTGGAACGCGTGCCCGGCGAACGCGTCGGCCCCGGACAGCGTCGGATAGGCCGGCTGGTTCAGCTGGCCGGTCGCGAACACGACGCAGCTCGCCTGGTAGGTGACCGGGCCGTCGGGGCCCTCGGCCTCGACCGTCCACGTGGCGGTCGCGTCGTCCCAACGGCACGCCGTGACGGTGGTGTTCAGCACCACCCGCTCAGCAACACCGAGGCGCTGCGCGGTGCTGCGCAGGTAGTCGAGGATCTCGGCCTGCGGTGAGCAGAACCTCGACCAGTCGCTGCGCTGGGCGTAGGAGAAGGAGTAGAAGTGGCTCGGCACGTCGCAGGCGGCTCCCGGGTAGGTGTTGTGGTGCCAGGTTCCGCCGATCCCGCTCGCCGCGTCGAGCAGCGTGACTTCGGTGAACCCGTGCTCGAGCAGTTCCTTGGCCACGGCCACCCCGCCGAAGCCTGCGCCCACGATGATGACGCTGCGCGCCTCCGCTGCCATGCCCGCAACCTAGCGGGCCGGTCGGCCGCTCGGCGGCTGACCCGGACGTCGCGGTTGCGCCGATGCGGGTACCGGCGGTAACAGCTAATCTCCCAGGATGGTGACCGTTCCCGAACCCGTCCGTCGGCGCATCGACCGCAGCGCCAAACCGCGGATGCGGTGGGCGTTCGGCCACCTGCTGCCGCGCACGGTCCTGCAACGCGCGGCGGGTAACGGCGACCTGCAGGGCAAGCTGCTGCAGGCCAGCCGCGGCGGCGACCCGTTCCCGGTGTTCGAGGAGATCCGCGCGCACGGGCCGGTGTACCGCGGCAGATACGCCTCGGTCACGACCTCGCTGCCGGTCGTGCGCGAGGTGCTGTCGAGCAACGACTTCCGGGCCGGGTTCGACGCCTCCGAGGTCGCCGGCCCGCTCGGCAGGGTGTTCGGCTGGGCGGCCGACTCGACGCTGCTGGGTCCGCTCGAGCCGCCGTCGCTGCTGGTCACCGAGCCGCCCGATCACACCCGCTACCGCAAGCTGGTCACCCGCGTGTTCAGCGCGCGGGCCGTCGAAAAGCTTCGGGCCCGCACCGAGATCATCGCCGCCGAGCTGCTCGACGCGCTCGAGGGGCGCGAGACCGTCGAGCTCGTCGAGTCCTACTGCACGCTGCTGCCGGTCACCGTCATCGCCGAGGTGCTCGGCGTGCCCGTCGACGAGCGCGAGCGGGTCCTGGGCTTCGGTGCCGCGGCGGCGCCCAGCCTCGACCTCGGATTGAGCTGGCGCCAGTTCCGCTCGGTCGAAACCGCTCTCGCCGACTTCAGCACCTGGCTGGGCAGCCACCTGGAGCGGTTGCGTGCCGAGCCGGGAGAGGATCTGCTCAGCCAGCTGGTCGCCGCCCGCGAGGACGGCGTCGGACTGGACGAGCGCGAGCTCAAGGCCACGGCCGGGCTCGTGCTGGCCGCCGGCTTCGAGACGACGGTGAACCTGCTCGGCAACGGGGTCGCGCTGCTGCGGCAGCACCCGGACCAGCTGCAGCAGCTCGTCGACGACCCGGGGCTGTGGCCCAACGCCGTCGACGAGATGCTGCGCATCGACCCGCCCGTGCTGCTGACCGGGCGCAGCGCGATCCGGGACACCGTCATCGCCGGTCAGCCGATCCCGCGCGGCCGGGTCGTCACGACCGTGCTCGCCGCCGCGAACCGCGACCCGGAGGTGTTCGCCGACCCGGGGCGCTTCGACGTCTCCCGCGCCAACGCCAAGGACCACGTCGCGTTCTCGGCCGGGCGGCACTACTGCCTCGGGGCCGCGCTCGCGCGCATGGAGGGGGAGGTCGGCCTGCGCGCACTGTTCGACCGCTATCCCCAGCTGCAGACGCTGCCCGGCGCGCGGCGCCGCAACACCCGCATCCTGCGCGGGTACGACGTGCTGCCCGTGCGGCTCGGGCCGCGGGCCCCCGCGGCCGTCTGAGCAGGCGAGCGGTCAGGCCGCCGCTACCGGGGGTAGCAGGTCGGGCGCGCGCAGCACGAGTGCGTCGACCGGGTGCGCGACGACGCTGTCCGGGCCGGGCAGCTCCCGCGCGACCAGCGCGGCGCGCACCGCACCCTGCAACGCGCGGGGCAGCCGGGCCTGGACGGTGAACTCCAGCAGGCGGCGGTCGGTATCGGCGTCGCCGGTCGGGGAGAGGTCGAGGCGGCTGGCCAGGCGCGTGACCTCTGGCGCACCCAGTCGCCCGAGCGCGATCGCGACCTCCTCGCTGAACTCCTGCGGATGCCCTGGCGCGAGCAGGCGCACGAGCTCGTTCAGCGGGGCGCCCGGCGCGTGCAGCACCACCAACTCCCCGCCCGGGGCCAGCAGCGCGTACGCGCGACGCAGCGCGTGGGACAGGTCGTCGACGTAGTAGAGCGAGTGCACGGCGAGGACGACGTCGAACCGGCCGGTCGGGTGGGCGTCGGCGAACGCCGACTGCAGCACGGACGGGCGCACCCCGGCCACCGCGTCCAGTCGAGCCAGGAAGGCCTGCGCGCTCGGGGCGTGCGGCTCGACGCCCACGTAGTCGACGTCCTGACCGAGGCCGGCGAGGGCGGCGGCCACCTCGACGTCCACGGCCCCGGTGCCGCAGCCGATCGACAGCACCCGCGCGGGTGCGGTGGCGCGGGCGGCCAGCTCGTCGACGAGCCAGGCGGTGAGGTGCGCACGCTGGTCGGAACGCGCCTCGAACAGAGCGTGGCCGACGGCGTACTCGGTGGGGTCGAGCGGGAGCAGCGGGTTGCGGTCGCGCAGCGCGGCTCGCAGGCCGGCCAGGGCGCCGGACGGGTCCGACAGTTCGGTGGTGCCGATCACGCGTCCTCCTGCAGGTGCCCGCGGGTTGGGCCCTACGCCCGACAGTAGGCCGCGTCCGCCGCGGCCTACTGTCGAGTCATGAGCACCGACAGCGCCGCCGACACGGCGGCCCGCAGCCTCGCCCACTGGAGCGAGGCCGGTCGCGCCGAGATGGAGGCGTTCTACGCCCTGGCCACCGAGGACTACCGCCAGCTCGCGCTCGCCGCCGACTGGCCCGCGGTTCTCGGCGCGGTCGCGCACGACGGCTGGCGGCTGCTCGACGTCGCGTGCGGGTCGGGCAAGTTCCCGACCGCGCTCGATCGCTACACCGACCTGGCCGCGCTGCCCGAGGCGGCCTACGACCTGCTCGACCCGTCGCCGTTCAGCATCGCCGAGGCCCGCGCCCAGCTGCGACCCCCGTTCCGGGCGGCGGGCGAATTCGCGGTGACCCTGCAGGACCTGCCCGCCGATGCCGGACCGTACGACGTCGTGTGGGCGACGCACGCGCTCTACGCACTGCCGCCGGCCGAGCTCGCCGACGGCGCAGACCAATTCGTACGTGCGCTGCGTCCCGGCGGCCTCGGCTTCGTCGCCCAGGCCACCGCCCGCTCGCACTACCTCGCCTTCTACGACGCGTTCCGGGCCGGCATCGCGGACCGCACGCCGTACACCAGCGCCGAGCAGGTCGCCGATGCGCTGCGGACCGCCGGTGGCGACGTGCGCACGCAGACCGTCCGCTACACCAGCGGCACCGCCGATCGCGCCGTCGCCGAGGGGTTCCTGCAGCGCTGCGCCTTCGACAACGCCGTCGGTCTGGACGAGATGGAGGCGGCCCCCGTCCTCGGCGACTATCTCGCCGGCTGCCGCGACACCTCCGGCGCCTACACCTTCCAGCACGAAGTGATGTTGATCTGGCTGTGAGCGAGAACCCGCTGCTGCCGCCGGCGAACCGCACCGGCACCCTCGAGCAGGACTGGGCGGGCGACGATCAGCAGTGGTGGGACTGGTACGTGACCCT
>CAZZZE010000018.1:0-9155 GCA_964658365.1 uncultured Jatrophihabitantaceae bacterium | reverse complement strand
GAGCACGGCGATGACACCGCTGGGCGGTTCACGGCGCTGGAGCAGATGTGGCGCCACGACCCGCTGATGCGGCAGGTCGCGCTGTCACCGCGGCTGGGCTCGATCGCGGCCGGTCTGCTCGGCACCGACGTGCGGATCTATCACGACAACGCGCTGTCGAAGGAGCCCGGTTGCGGTCGGACGCCGTGGCACCACGACGCCGAGCACTTCCCGCTGGCCACGCTGTCGGCGCTCACGGCGTGGATGCCGGTGTCGGCGATTCCCGTCGAGATGGGGCCGCTGTCGTTCGCCCACGGCGCCGACCTGCGCCCGCTGCTCGACGGGCTCGAGTTCGACCGGGTCGGCACCAGCTACGACGAGGCTGTGTCCGCGCGCTTCGCCGCCGCGCGGGTGCCCATCACCGACGGCGCGTACAGCGTCGGGGACGTCAGCTTCCACGGCGCCACCTGCTTCCACACCGCCGGCCGCAACGGCACGACCCAACCGCGGCGCGCCCTGGCGACGACTTATTTCGCCGACGGTGCCCGGGTGATCGACGCGCCGACGATGATCAGCGGCACCTGGCAGGAGTTCCTGCCCGGCGCGGTATCCGGCGGCCCTGCGGCGACTGAGTTGAACCCGGTCGTCGGTCGGTCGCGCCCGGTGTGATCGCCGCCGACCTCATCAGACTGCTCGGAGCCATCGTCGGTCCGAGCTGACGCGCCGGAAGACTGGGTTAGGTACGTGTGCTGTCCCCAGCACGATGTCTTGTCCGGCGACCTCGGCGAAAATGTCGTCGCGAGTCGTGCTGGCATGGGCGGGGTCGAGGTCGGTGAGGAAACCGACCCCCGAGCGAGTGAGCTGCTGCGGGTGCTCGATCACATCGCCGGTGAGATAGAGCTGCTGACCGTCCGAGGCGACGCTGACGATGTAGCTCCCCGGTGTGTGACCGGGAGCGTGGACCGCAGTGATGCCGTCGGCGATGGGGACGTTCTGGTGCTTGAGCGGGCGCAGCACCCCGGCGTCCCGTGCAGCCTCCATCACGACCCGATCCGGGTCGTCGCTCTTCGTGGGCGAGATGAGCGCGTCCCAGTCCGCCTCGCCGTAGTGGACGACGGCGTTGGGGAAGAAGATCTTGCCGTGCGGCGCCACCCAGCCGATGTGGTCGGGATGCAGATGAGTGAGCACGATGGCGGTCACGTCGCCCGGGTCGACCCCGGCAGCGGCGAGCGAGTCCGGTAGCCGGCCCACCTCGGTAAGGAAATCCGGGCACCTGTCCAGGCCCGCAGCGGCCGCCATCTCGGGTGGGAACGGAATGTTGTCGGGACCGGCGCCGGCATCGACGAGCATCGTGGTCCCTCGACCCTGAATCAGGTAGGCGCCGGCGCGAATGTGGTAGGTCCCGTCGGCATTGAGCAGCTCGGGTTCCGCGGTGAAGTCGGCCCCGGGGTAGAACAGCGGCGGCGGGTGGCACTCTCCGTCGTCCAACGCGGTCACGGTGAATGCTCCTACGGTGATCGAATCCGTCACGACGTCCCCTTTGTATCGAGTGACTCTCTGGCACTCAGTGTCACGCTAGCACTGCACGCCGTGTGAGATACCGTCGACAGATGGTTTCCGCAGGCGGTTCCGCAGACGCAGCCGCTCACGGGGTTCGAGGGCGGGTTCGGGCGGCCATCAAGGGTGAATTGGCCGAGTCTGCGGTACGCGCCTTCGAGAAGAACGGCTTCGACGCCACGACCGTCGATCACATCGTCGACCAGGTCGGGATCTCCCGCCGCACGTTCTTCCGGTACTTCGATTCCAAAGAAGATGCCGTCCTTCAGCCGCTGGAGGATCTTGGCCATTCGGTTGCCGAGGCATTGGCGGCGCGGCCGGCCGGCGAGCCGATTCGGCTCTCGCTGCGTCGCGCACTGGATGTACTGGTCGAGCACTACGCGGCCAACCAGGCTCAGTGGACCGCGGTCATGCAGCTGGTGCTGTCCACACCGTCACTGAGGGCGCGGCATCTCGCGAAGCAGGACGAATGGCTCGCCGAGATGGGACCCGTGCTCGCGGGGCGCATGGGGGTAGACGCGAGCGACCTGCGACCTCGGCTCTACTGCGCGACGTTCCTCGGGGCATCGGACGCCGGCCTTCGTGCCTGGTTCTCCGGACAGACGACCGGCAGCCTGAGTGACGCGATTGACGAGGCGATCAGCAGTCTCGACGAGCTGTTCGAGTGATTGGCCGGATCCGCGACGTCTCGCGTCACTCGACTACGGCGTCAGCGCCGAGGCGGATGCACACATCAGCAGTGGCCCCGAGCGTCGGAACGTGGTTGGTGTCCGAGGGGGGACTTGAACCCCCACGCCCCGTAAAGGGCACTAGCACCTCAAGCTAGCGCGTCTGCCATTCCGCCACCCGGACGAGTGCGGCGCCAACTCTAACCCACGCCGGTCCATGGCTTTCCCCTCGGCCGACGGCCCGGGTGGCACTCGACTTCACAAAGAGCTAACCTGACGGGCGCACCCGTGTGAGCGGGGACGAACGGTCTCAACGGTCCTTTTCGACTCATCCCGGAGGTCAGCGTGGCAGTGCGCCGTCGCCTCCTGTCCGCCGCCGTGGGCGGCGTGCTCGGCGCCGCGTTCATCGGGGCGCTGCTGACGATCGACGCGAACTCCGCGGTGGCCGCACCCGACCCGAGCCCGACGCCGCCGGCGGTCAACCTCGTGCCGGGCGTCCTGCCGAGCGTTCCGCTGCCCTCGGCGCGACCGATCGTGAAGAGCGTCCTCAGCGGCGTCGCCTCGACGGTGCACGGCGTGCTTGCGCCGCCAGCGCATTCGAGCGCGCGCCACGCGCGGGACTCGGTCGTCGCGCCGTCGCCCGCGTCGGCCGCGACCCAGTCCAACAACGCACCGGGCAGCACGGGAGCGCGCAGCACAGCACCGGCCGGCACCGCGACGCCCGCGGCGAGCAAGCGCCCGGCGGCTGCGGGCGCGCAGAAGCGCACGACGAACCCCGGCGCAGCCGGATACCACGCCGCGCCTCGACGCTCGGGTGTGGCGCTGGCCGCGGTCAGCGGAGCCGGCGCGGCGCGCTCCGGTGTCGCCGTCGCCGCGCCGCCGCCCATCCTGCACGCGCCTGCCGTCCTGGTGCGGCGCGCGGCCGAGGCGGTCATGCACCCCGGGCGGATCCTGCTCGTGCTGGTCGGTATCACGGCCACGGGCGCCGTCGGGATGCTCGGCCTGGTCGCGTCTCTCGGCCGCCGCCCGCGGTCTGCCGCCTGACCCTCGGTTGGTCGTGCCGCGCGCCTGGTAGGACTGAACAATGAGCGCCGAAGCGCAGCACCCCACCGCCCAGGACGAAGTGACGCAGCTGCTCGTCGAGCTGATCCGCATCAACACCTCCAACCCGACCCACCCTGAGCGTCCGGCTGCGGAGTGGGTGGCCGAGAAGCTCGACGAGGTCGGGATCGAGTCGCAGATCATCGAGGCCGCGCCGGGCCGCGCGTCGACCATCGCGCGCATCGAGGGCAGCGACTCCAGCCGCCCGCCGCTGCTCGTCCACGGCCACCTCGACGTCGTGCCGGCCGACGCGAGCGAGTGGTCGGTCGACCCGTTCGGCGGCGAGGTCAAGGACGGCTACGTCTGGGGCCGCGGCGCGATCGACATGAAGGACATGGACGCGATGGTGCTGGCGCTCGTGCGCGAGTGGCAGCGCACCGGCGCCAAGCCGTCGCGCGACATCGTCCTCGCCTTCGTCTCCGACGAGGAGGCCGGCGGCCGGCAGGGCGCGCACCCGCTCGTCGAGAACCACCGTGACCTGTTCGCCGACTGCACCGAGGCGATCAGCGAGGTCGGCGGGTACAGCATCTCGCTCAACGAGCAGGCCCGCGTCTACGCGGTTCAGACGGCCGAGAAGGGCATCAACTGGCTGCGACTGCGGGCCAAGGCACGTCCCGGTCACGGGTCGTTCGTGCACCCCGACAACGCCGTCACCTACCTGGCCGAGGCCGTCTCACGCATCGGTGCGTACGAATGGCCGATCGTGATCACCGACAGCGTCCGCGGGCTCGTCAAGGGCATCGGCGAGGTGCTGCAGCGCGACCTCGACCCCGAGAACGTCGACGAATGGCTGCCGCTGCTCGGCGGCGCCGCGCGGATGATCGGCGCGACCGTGCGCAACACGTCGAACCCCACCATGCTCAGCGCCGGCTACAAGACCAACGTCATCCCCTCGACCGCCGAGGCCAGCATCGACACCCGCTTCCTGCCCGGGCAGGAGGACGCCCTGCTGGCCACGATCGACGAGTTGCTCGGTGAGCACGTCGAGCGCGCGACCGAGGTTCGCGACATCGCGGTCGAGACGTCGTTCGACGGAGCACTCGTCGACGCCATGAGCACCGCGTTGCGCGGCGAGGACCCGAACGGCGTCCTGGTGCCTTACCTGATGAGTGGGGGCACCGACGCGAAGTCCTTCTCGACGCTGGGCATGCGCTGCTTCGGCTTCTCGCCGCTGCTGTTGCCGCCGGACCTCGACTTCATGTCGCTGTTCCATGGCATCGACGAGCGGGTGCCGATCGAGGGGCTGCAGTTCGGTGTACGGGTGCTCGACCGGCTGCTCAAGAATTGCTGATCCACGAGGTCGCGACAGCCTCGGCGGAGGTCGGGGCGACGTCGTCGCGGCTGGCCAAGACAGCGCGCATCGCCGAGGTGCTGCGCGCCGCCGGGCCGGGCGAGGCCGCGATCGTGGTGTCCTGGCTGTCCGGCGAGCTGCCGCAGCGCCAGATCGGCGTGGGCTGGGCGGCGTTGCGGTCGGTGCCGGCCCCAGCAGCCGATCCGTCACTCAGCGTAATCAACGTGCACTCTGCGTTCACCGAGATCGGGGCGACGTCCGGAGCCGGCTCGAAGGCTCGGCGGGCCGAGCAGCTCGAGTCGATCTTCGGTGCGGCCACCGAGGTGGAGCAGGTCTTCCTGCGTCGGCTGCTGGGCGGCGAGTTGCGTCAAGGGGCGGCCGTCGGCGTGATGGCCGACGCCGTCGCGGCGGCAGCCGGCGTCCCGAAGGCCGCGGTGCGCCGCGCGGCGATGCTCGGCGGCGACCTGCCGGCTGTGGCCGCCGCGGTGCTGGCCGAGGGCGACGCCGCGCTCGAGCGGTTCCGGCTCGAGGTCGGCCGGCCGGTCGGCCCGATGCTCGCCCAGACCGCCACGGACGTCGACGACGCCCTAGAACGGCTCGGCGGCCGCGCGGTGTTCGAGGCCAAGCTCGACGGCGCGCGGGTTCAGATCCACAAACGTGGCGACGACGTGCGGGTGTTCACCCGCAGCCTCGACGACGTCACCGCGCGGTTGCCCGAGGTCGTCGAGGCCACCCGGGCGCTGGCGGTCGGGTCCTTCGTCGCCGACGGCGAGGCGATCGCGCTGCGACCCGACGGCCGCCCGCACCGCTTTCAGGTCACCGCGTCGCGCTTCGGGCGAAGTGCCGACGTCGCGTCCGCCCGCGAGAGCCAACCGCTGTCGGTCTTCTATTTCGACGTCCTGCACCGCGATGGAGTCGATCTACTCGACGCGCCGGGGGAGCAGCGTGCCGCGGCGCTGGCCGAGATCGTCCCCGCTGCGTTTCGTGTCGATCGGCTCGTCACCTCAGACGTCGGCGAGGCCCAGGCTTTCCTGGACCGGACGTTGCGCGCCGGGCACGAGGGCGTTATGGCGAAATCGTTGGACGCGCCGTACGAGGCCGGCCGGCGCGGTGCGGGGTGGCTGAAGGTCAAGCCGGTACACACGCTCGACCTGGTGGTGCTGGCCGTCGAGTGGGGTTCCGGGCGGCGCAGCGGCAAGCTGTCCAACATTCACTTGGGCGCCCGCGACCCCGGGACCGGCGGGTTCGTCATGCTCGGCAAGACGTTCAAAGGCATGACCGACCAGACGCTGGACTGGCAGACCGCCCGGTTCCTCGAACTGGCCTACGGCCCGACCGACGGCTACGTCGTCCCGGTGCGGCCCGAACAGGTCGTCGAGATCGCTTTCGACGGCGTCCAGACCTCGACGCGCTACCCCGGCGGGATGGCCCTGCGATTCGCCCGCGTCCTGCGCTATCGCGACGACAAGACCGCGGCCGAGGCCGACACGATCGACACGGTGCGCGGCTTCTACGAGCGGTGACCGGTCTGCGCCCGGCACGTCACCTCGTCGGTGCGGAGCGCGCGGCCGCGCGTTCGTCGGCCGTCCGCTCGCGCCAGTTCCGGACGACGATCGCGAACGCCACCACGACGGCGAGCACGTAGGCGTTCCCGAGCACCAGCCGGGCCGGCAGCGTGGCCTCGACAGCCTGGTGGGACGCCGCGTTCACCACGACGAGGTAGCCGATGAACACGACGGCGGGCACCTGCTCGGACCGTCGACGCCGAGGCAGGGACGCGGCGGCACCGGCGATCCACGGCACCAGCCACACCCAGTGGTGCGACCACGAGACGGGTGAGATCAGGCAACCGGTCATGCCGACCACTGCTGCCGCCAGGGGCTCACGGCCGGACGCGTGCACACGCGTCGCCAGGGCGAGGCCCAGCACCGCAGTGGGCACGATCAGCACCGCCCACAGCGGCCCGGCCGCTGAGGCGCCGAGCAGCCGGCGCAGGACGCCGAGGATCGATTGGTTGCTGGGTCGGGAGATGTCGCCGATGCCGTTGCCGTGGATGAGGGCGTGCGTCCAGTACTCGGACGAGTCGGCGGGCAGCAGCATCCAGGTCCCGACGGTGGCGGCCAGGAAGGTGGCCGTGGCGACCGCCGCCGCGCGGAACCGCCTGATCAGCAGCAGGTAAGCGATGAAGATCAACGGGGTCAGCTTGATCGCGGCGGCGAGCCCCACGAGGACACCGTGCCCGGCACGACCCCGCAGCACGACCAGATCGATCATGATCATGGCGGCCAGCAGCAGTTCGACCTGCCCGTTCCACAGCGTCGAGCGCACCGGCTGACAGGCCACCATCGCGACGACGACCAGCAGGGCCGCCGTCGAGCCCTCCCGGCCGAGCCGGTGCACCAGATCGGCGGCCGACAGCCGGATCAGCACGCCGAGAGAGGTCAGCGAGACGCCGGTCAGCACCGCGATTGCAAGGCCGAGCGGCACGAGCGACGGCAGCGCGAAGATCAGCGCCGCGAACGGGGGATAGGTGAACCCGTACTGACGCACGTGCACGCTCGCGCCGTACAGGTCGTGGCCGTGCAGCACCGCGCGGCCGCCGGTCAGGTAGACCTCGAGGTCGAGCACCTCGCCGCCGCCGAGCATCCACACGCACGGCCAGAGCGCCGCGACCGCGAGCAGGCCGCCGGCGACGATCATTCGGCCACGGGTACGCGGCGGCTCGTCCAGGTCGATAGCCGGGCCGACCTCGCGTGCGATCGGGCCACTCACCGGCACACGGTAACCGGTCGTCGGGCCGGATCGCGGTGCGACCCGTCCTCCGGTGCCGATCGGCTCACCCCGGCCGGCGAGCTCGCGGCGGCCGGCCGTGCCCGTGATCGGTCAGTCAACCGGCTGCCTCGACGCTCGCCCGCAGGCCGTCAAGGACGGCCTGCGCCTCGCGGCCGGCCCGGTCCTCGACACCGGCCTTCGCAGCCAGCCGGCCCAGCCGACCGCCCGGGACCGTGTAGTCGATCTCGATGCCCAGCCGGGTGCCGTTGTCGGGCAACGGTTCCAGCCGCTGAGTGAGCGTGTACCGGACGCCGGGCGCCAACGTGCCCACGCTGCTCAGCATGCGCCCCGGCTCGATGGCCACGACCTCCCACCGGGAGCTGAGCGTCATACCGAGCAGCCTGCCGACCTGCACGTAGTGCTGGCCGACCTCGGTCAGCCGCTCCGGCGCCTCGCGTACCTCGTCGGTGCTCGCCGAGTACTCGGGCAGCCGGCGCACGTCCTCGAGCAGGGCCCAGACGCGCGCCGGCGGGGCGGCGATGTCGATGTGTCGGCTGATCCTGGGCACGCCGTCACACGACGGCGTTCGTGTTCGGGACGCAGTGCGTCATGGACAGGCCGGCCACGTCACGCGAACCGTTCTTGCCCAGGTTGGCCGCCCGGGCGAGCTCGGCCTCGGTGAGCGTCTGCGTCTGCAGCGGCGCCAGTCCGCGTACGTCGTCGGCCGAGATGCCGAGACCCTCACCGACGCGTCGGCCGAGCTCGTCCTCGCACATGAACAGGTGCCAGACCATCCGCTCCTGGATGGGCCGGTCGCACTGACCCAGCGCGTCGACGAGGTTGGCGACCAGGTCGTCCTGCTCCCAGGGCTCGGACAGCAGGAACCGCTGCCCTGGCTGGGTGTAGTCGTCGGTGCGCTCGATGCGCTTGCGGGTGAGCCGGCCGACGATCTCGGACCCGAGCTCGTCGTGCGACGGAGCCGTCGCCTCCTGCAGGCCACCGATGATCGACGGCTCGTAGTTGACGTGCGGGTTCTCGCCCCCGAGGTCCTGGTAGTAGGCCATGGCGCCATCACGCTGGTTGGTGCGCACGGTCGCCGCCTTGGCCTGGTTCACCGGCAGCTGCAGGTAGTTCGGCCCGACGCGGTAGCGCTGGGTGTCGCTGTAGCTGAACGTCCGCCCGACGAGCATCTTGTCGTCGCTGAACTCCAGCCCGTCGACGAGCACGCCGGTGCCGAAGGCGATCTGCTCGCTCTCGGCGAAGAAGTTCACCGGCACACGATCGAGGACGAGCCGGCCCACCGCATGCAGCGGGAACTCGTTCTCCGGCCACGTCTTGGTGTCGTCGAGCGGGTCGAAGCCGAGTTCGGGGTGCTCGTGGTCGTCCATCAGCTGGACGTTGAGCTCCCACTCCGGGAAGTCGCCGCGCTCGATCGCCGCGTACAGGTCCTTGGTGTGATGACCGAGCTCCTGGCCCTGCAGCTCGGCGGCCTGCGCCGCGGTCAGGGACTTGACGCCCTGCTTGGGCAGCCAGTGGTACTTGACCAGCTTGGTCTCGCCGGCCTGGTTGACCCACCGGTAGGTGTTCACGCCGAAGCCCTGCATGGTGCGGTACGACGACGGCAGGCCGCGCGGGCCGAACACCATCGTCACCATGTGCATGGCCTCGGGCGTCTGGCTGATGAAGTCGAAGACCCGGTTCGGGTCCTGCCGGTTGAAGTTCACCGGGTCGGGCTTCTGGGAGTGGATGAAGTCCGGGAACTTGATCGCGTCGCGGATGAAGAAGAC
>CAZZZE010000017.1:1708-18151 GCA_964658365.1 uncultured Jatrophihabitantaceae bacterium | reverse complement strand
CAGATCGATCTCGACGACGACCTTCGTCTCCTTGGTGGCGCGCTCGATGCGTCCCGTCCTCGGAATCATGGAAGTACCTCCACTAGCGCGGCGCGGAAGGCCGCCATCTCGACCGGCGTGCCGATGGACACCCGCAGCCAGCCGTCCGGACCAGTCTCGCGGATCAGCACCCCGCGGTCGAGCAGGTTCTGCCACACGCGGTGGCGATCGTCGAACGTCCCGAACAGCACGAAGTTCGCATCCGACGGCGCAGCCTGCAGCCCGATCGAGCGCAGCCAGTCGTGGGTGCGATCCCGCTCGGCGCGCAGCTCGTCGACGGCCGCGAGCAGCTCGCCGGCGTGCGCGAGCGCGACCCGCGCGACAGCCTGCGTGACCGCGGACAGGTGATACGGCAGCCGCACGATGCGCACCGCGTCCACGACGGCCGATGAGGCAGCCAGGTAGCCCAGCCGACCGCCGGCCAGCGCGAACGCCTTGGACATCGTGCGCGAGACGACGAGCCGTGGCTGATCGGGCAGCAGCGACAGCGCGCTCGGCACGCCCGCGCGGCGGAACTCGCCGTAGGCCTCGTCGACGACGACCACCCCGGGCGCGGCGGCCAGGATCGCCTCGACGTCGGCGAGCGGCAGCGCTGTGCCGGTGGGGTTGTTGGGCGAGGCGAGCAGCACCACCGACGGCTCGTGCTCGGCGATCAGGTCGAGCGCGTGCGGCAGGTCGATGCCGAAGTCGTCGCGGCGGCGGCCGAGCACCCAATTGGTGTGGCTGTCCCGGGCGTACTCCGGATACATCGAGTAGGTGGGCGCGAAGGACACCGCGGTGCGTCCGGGGCCGCCGAAGGCCAGCAGCAGCTGCAGCATGATCTCGTTGGAGCCGTTGGCGGCCCACACCTGGTCCGTACCCAGAGGTATGCCGCCATCGGCGGACAGGAAAGCCGCGAGGTCGGCGCGCAGAGCCAGCGCGTCGCGGTCGGGATAGCGGTTCAGCGTGCGCGCGACCTCGGCCACCGCGGCAGCCATGTCCGCGACCGTCGCCTCCGACGGCGGGTAGGGGTTCTCGTTGACGTTCAGCTGCACCGCGACGTCGAGCTGCGGCGCGCCGTAGGGCACCTCACCGATCAGCTCGGGACGCAGCGGGAGCGTCGTGCTCATGACATCCGGACCGCGACGGCCGCCCCGTGCGCGGGCAGGTCCTCGGCCTCGGCCAGGGCGATGACGTGCGGCGCGACCTCGGCCAGCGCCTCGGCCGAGTACTCGACCAGGTGGATGCCCTTGAGGAACGACTGCACCGACAGGCCGGACGAGTGCCGCCCGGTGCCGCCGGTGGGCAGCACGTGGTTCGATCCGGCGCAGTAGTCGCCCAGCGACACCGGGGCGTGCGGCCCGACGAAGATGCAGCCGGCGTTGCGCACCCGCTCGGCGAGCACGCGGGCGTCGACGGTGATGACCTCGAGGTGCTCGGCGGCGTAGGCGTCGACGACGGCCAGCCCCTGCTCGAGATCGGTCACGAGGACGACGGCCGACTGCTCCCCGGTGAGCGCGGTACGCACCCGCTCGCGGTGCCTGGTGAGCGGGACCTGCCGCTCGACCTCGGCGTCGACCGCGTCGGCCAGGGCGACCGAGTCGGTGACCAGCACCGATGCGGCCAGCGGATCGTGCTCGGCCTGGCTGATGAGGTCGGCAGCGACGTGCGCCGGGTCGGCGGAGTCGTCGGCAAGGATCGCGATCTCGGTCGGGCCGGCCTCGGAGTCGATGCCGACAGTGCCCTGGACGAGCCGCTTGGCGGCGGTCACGAAGATGTTGCCCGGGCCGGTGATCAGGTCGACGGGGGCGATGCCGGCGGCAGCGTCGCCGTACGCAGCCAGCGCGATGGCCTGGGCGCCGCCGACCGCATACACCTCCTCGACGCCGAGCAGCGCGCACGCGGCGAGCGTGGTCGGGTGCGGGGCGCCACCGAACTCCTTCTGCGGCGGGGTGAGCACGACGATCGACTCGACGCCGGCAACCTGTGCGGGCACCACGTTCATCACGACGCTCGACGGGTAGACGGCGCGACCGCCCGGCACGTACAACCCGACCCGCTGGATCGGCACCCAACGCTCGCTGACGGTGCCGCCGGGCGCGACCTGCACGTCGTGGCCGGTGCGGCGCTGCGGCTCGTGCCCAATGCGTGCGCGGCGGATCGCCTCGACGAGCGCGTCGCGCACCGCCGGGTCGAGCTCCTCGAGCGCGGTCTTGAGCGCGGCGTCGGACACCCGCGGCTCGGGCACGTCGACGCCGTCGAAGCGCTGCGTGGCCTCGCGCGCTGCCGGATAGCCCCGCTCGGCCACGGCCGAGACGAGCGGCGCGGCCGTCTCCAGCGCGGACTGCACGTCGACCCGCGCGCGGGGCAGGGCCCGACGCAGGTCGGCGGGCGCGGCGGTGGTCAGGTCGAGGCGGCGTAGCACGAGGCCGAGTTTACGGGGGCTAGCGTGATGAGCGTGGCCAACCCCGAGGTGGCGGAGATCCCGCTGTTCCCGCTCAGCCACGTCCTGCTGCCCGGCATGCCGCTGCCCCTGCACATCTTCGAGCGCCGCTACCGCGAGCTGATCGACGACATCGCCGCCGACACCGGGGGCTCCGGCGCGTTCGGCGTCGTCGCCCTGCGCACCGGCACCGAGGCCGAGAACCCGTGGGTGCGGGTCGGCAGCCCCGACGTCGAGCAGGTGGGCACGCTCGCCGAGATCCTCGAGTTGGAGCGCAGCCCCGACGGCACGTCCGACCTGCTCTCGGTGGGTACGCGGCGGTTCGCGATCCGCGCCCTGCACCCGCTGGGCAAGCCCTACCTGCGCGCCCAGGTCGAGTACCTGGACGAGCTCGACGGCGAGCTGACCCACGCGCAGGAGGACCGCGCCCGCGAGCTGATGGACGTCTACGACACCTACCTCATGCGCCTGGCCGGACGCGGCACCGGTACCGAGCTGCCGAACGACCCCGGCATGCTCGCCTACCAGCTGGCTGCACGGCTGCCGCTTCCGCCGGCTGAGAAGCAGGCCCTGCTCAGCGACGCCACGACCTCAGAACGGCTGACCCGGCTGGCCCGGCTGCTGCGGCGGGAGATCGCCCTGCTGCAGTGGACCCGCAGCATCGCCGTATCCCCAGCCGTACTGCGGATGAGCGCCGGGAGCAATTGACGCGGTGAGCGAGTCGCGGACGGGATCGGGGCGGCCGAGATCGTCCCGCACCGCGAACGCGACGAGCAGCCCGAACACGAGCATCGCCATCGCCGGCTGCACGAGCAGCAACCCGTGGGCGTGGACGGTGAGCGGCAGCTGCGCGGTGTAGTGATACGTGCTGCCGCGGACCGCCCGCCCGGTGTCGCTGCCGCCCCCCGTGAGGTAACCGACAAACCACATGAGCAGCGTTCCCGCGAAACTGCCGACGGCCAGGCCGAGCGCCGCCGCCACCCCGCGCAGCGGGCGACGGAACCACACCACGAGCGCCGCGACGAGCCCGATGGCGGCGCCGAGCACCAGGAAGCGCCCGTCGCCGGCGACGAAGGATTCGGTCTCGTCGGGCTCGAACACGCCCGGTCGCAGGATGACCGCGAACGGCCCCGGCGGGCTCCACGCCGCCCAGAGCAGGCCGGCCAGGGCGCCGACGACGGCCAGCACCGCGGCGAGCACCGCCGCCCGCACGACGTCGGTGCGGATCTCCGACGGCGGCGGCGTCCCGGGCTGCGTGCCGCGTGCCGTCGCCGTGGAGGACGTCACGGGCGCCCCAGCGACTGGCGCAGGACGAGATACAGCTCGTCGCGGCTGGCCTTGGGCACGGCACGGTCGACCTCGAAGCGGCGGATGCGGTCCATCGTCTCGGCCCGGCGTTTGCCGGCGAAGCGGAACAGCAGCAGCGGCAGGGTCACGATGCGGCTGGGCAGCCCGACCCGGCGCAGCTCGAGGAAGACGCCGTGACGGGCGCCGTTGACGATCTGCGCGATCCGGTCCTCCATCGGCCCGTAGGCCTTGGCGTTCATCAGCCGGTGCAGCACGAAGCGCAGCAGCCCGCGCATCGCGAGGACACCGAGGGCGACGAGCACCAGCAGGACTGCCAGCAGCGTCGAGTGCAGCACCCAGGTCGAGAGGGCGGCGAGCACGACCAGCGCGACGGCGAGCGCCAGCAGCGACCAGCTCACCCGTTCCAGGATCACCCGGCCGACGATGTAGCGGGCCAGCGCCCAGCGGCTGAACTCGGTGCCCTGCTCGAAGGAACCCACGTCGTCGGCGCTGATCGGCTCGGCGGTGACGTAGCGCGGCTCGTCGCCGGGCGGCGGGTCGGGGACGGCCGGGTGCATGCGGTCGAGGCTACCGAGAGCACGACCCGGCCGGGCGACGTCCACCCCGCGTTCACCGTCCGCTCATGCGGGCCGCCGAGCATGCTGCTCATGTCCATCGGTGCCCCGGGCCTGTCCGTCGTGCTACCCGTACGCAACGCCGAAGGTTATGTCGGCGCCACCCTCACGTCGGTGCGCGCGAACCTGCGGACCGACATCGAGCTGGTGGTGATCGACGACGGCTCCGACGACGCCACCCCGGACCTCCTCGCCGAGGCGCAGGCCACGCTTCCGGGCATGCGGGTCATCACGCACGACCGCGCGCACGGTCTGGCCGATGCCCGCAACGTCGGCCTGGCCGCGGCGCAGGGCCGCTTCGTCACCTATCTCGACGGCGACGACTGGCTGGCGCCGGGCTACCTGCCGCAGCTCATCGACGCCATCGACGGGCTGGGGTGCGATTTCGTGCGCGTCGACCACGTCCAGGTGCAGGGTCGGCGGCGCGTGACGCACCTGGCTCCGCAGGGGCTGCGCAACACGGTGCTGGCGCCGCGCGACGGCATCCTGCCGGCGCACCGCCGCAGCATGGTCGACTACCCCTATGCCTGGGCCGGCGTGTACCGCCGCAGCCTGGGCGACGTGCTGCAGTTCCCGGCCGGCCTGCACACCGCCGAGGACCGGCCGTGGATCTGGCGGCTGCATCGTGAGCTGAGCTCCTACGCGGTGGTCTCGATCGCCGGCCTGTTCTACCGACGGCTCGTACCGTCGTCGCTGACCCAGATCGGCGACGAGCGGCAGCTGCATTTCTTCGACGCCTACGACCGCGTGCTGAGGGATGTGGCCGCCGACCGCGACGCCGCCCGGTTCGTAC
Organism: uncultured Jatrophihabitantaceae bacterium; assembly: GCA_964658365.1. Lineage (GTDB taxonomy): Bacteria > Actinomycetota > Actinomycetes > Mycobacteriales > Jatrophihabitantaceae > Jatrophihabitans. The sequence goes on along the minus strand of CAZZZE010000017.1, from coordinate 12,975 downwards.
CCAAGGCCGTCCAGCAGTTCGTGTCGTTGCTGGGCCATCACCTCACCCTGCTCGAGCGGTTCGAGCCCGCGCTGGCCAGACGTTTCCGCGCGCGGGCCGTCGCCGCCCTGGCGGACCTACCGCCCGAGGCGCTCGCCGCCGTCACCGTCCGCGGCGAGCGGGCGGCCGCCCTGCGGGCCGTCGTCCCGCACGGCAGCCCGCTACGGCGCGGGTTGCGCCGGTGACCGGCACGGTAGCTCCGGCCGGGAGCCAGGTCCTCTACTGCTCGACGCTGTTCGGCTCGCTGACCCTGGCCGCGGCCATCGACGCGGGGCGTCTCGATCCGGGCCCCGACGCGCCGCGCCGGCGCCGGGTGGTGATCGTGTCCGACAACGGACCGACTCCGGAGATCGGCACCCCGCTGCGCGACACCGCCGGGTTCGCCGTCCTGCGCTCCCGCGTCGACGTTGTCGTGTCCTGGAACGAGTTCATCGCCCCGCTGCACCCTTCCGACTGGGCACCGGGCAGTGCCGAGCGACCGATGCTTGCCCGGCTGCTGCAGGCCCGCCTCGGCCTGGACGGCCCGCCCGACGAGCTGGTCGTCGAGTCGATCGCCGTGGCCCCGGCGCAGACCCTGGCGCTGCTGCTGCCCGACTGCCCGATCACCGTCTACAGCGACGGGCTGATGAGTTACGGGCCCACCCGGTCTAGCCTGCCGGTCGAGCTGGGCACCCGGGTGACCCGCGTGCTGCACCTCGACCTCGTTCCCGGGTTGCGTCCGGTGCTGCTCCGGGAGGAGGGCGCGGTGGCGCAGGCGCTGCCGAGCGAGGCGTTTCGTACGGTGATCCGCGATGCGGCGGCGATCCCCGAGTTCGCCGACGCCCTGGTGGCGCTGCCGCGCGGCGGGGCGCTCGTTCTCGGCCAGTACCTGTCCGCGCTCGACATCGTGACCCCCGCGCAGGAGGCCGATCTCTATGCCGATCTGGTCCGCGCCGCCGCGTGCGCCGGGCACGACCACGTCGCGTTCAAACCGCACCCGGCCGCCGGCCGCGGCCAGGTACGCGCCGTGCGGGGGGCGGCCGAGGCAGCGGGCGTAGAACTCACCGTCGTGCCCGAAGAGGTGCCCGCCGAGCTCTGCTTCACCGAGCTGCGGCCCGAGCTCGTGCTCGGCTGCTTCTCGACCGCGCTACTGACCGCTCGCGCCCTGTTCGACCTGCCGGTCGCGGCCCTGGGCACCGACCGGGTCCTCGACGCGCTGTCGCCCTACCAGAACAGCAACCGCATCCCGGCCACGATCGTCGACGCGGTGGTCCCGCGCATCGCCGGCGACGGCTCGACGACCGCCCCGCCGGACGTCGACGTCGCGCTGCTCGTCGAGGCGGTCAGCTTCTGCATGCAGCCGGTGGCGCTGCCCGAGCTTCGGGCCGCCGCGGAGCGGTGGTTGGCCGCGTACGGGTCGTCGCGGTACTTCCGGACGCGCCGGCTGCGGGCCACCGGGCTGCTGCCGACGAGCAGGGCCCGGGCCCGGTTGGCCGGCTCGCGGGTGGCGCACTGGGAGCTGACCCGTACCGCGATCCGCGCGGCGCGCCGGTACCGCTAGCTCGTCACCCCGACGCGCGGCGCGACCGTGGCGATGCGGGCGACGAAGTCGCGCGCGTGCTTCGTCGTCGACGCCGTGAACCAGGTCGGGTCCACCGGGCGGACGTCGATGCGCAGGGCCTGGTCGCGCATCAGATCGCCCAGCACGATCGGCAGCGTGTGCGATGCCGTCGACGGGAAGGTGATGATGTGCCGCGACACCGGGCCCTTGCGCAGCGCCAGCTCGGCGGGCAGGTCGGCGCGCACCACGGTCACGCCGGGCAGCGTGTCGATCTCGGCCACCAGCGAGTCGGACTCGCGGCGGTGGGCGAAGTAGCGCACCGGTGCGTGCCGGCGCACCAGGTCGGCCACCGCGTCGACGTAGGCGGCACGCCGGATCAACCCGCTGTCGACCAGCGAGATCCCCAGCACGTCGACGCGGTCGTCGACGATGTCCGGCGTGCGCCAGGCGCGCGCCCAAGAGTACCGGTTGTCGACCCGACTGGCGCCCAGCGGCGTGGCGTCGCGCAGGCAGCTGAACACGGTCAGGCGGCGACGCACGCTGGGCGTCAGCAGTCTCGTCGCCCGCGCCTCGAGCGCCATCCGGCCCTCGAGCGGCTTGCGCCAGCGCACCATGGGCTTGTCCTCGTCGAGGCAGGCCACGAACTCCCACGTCGCGGTGCCGTCGTCGACGGCGACCAGGTGGTCGGCGCGCGCGAGCGGCAGCAGCGTCTGGATGTAGCGCGAGAAGGGGTCCCCGAGCACGAGCCGGTCGGCGCTGCGGATGTCGCGGGCGACCGCGGCCGCACCGGTCACGGCCGTCGAGTTGCGGGCCCGCACCGAGCGGTGCCGCACGTCGACACCCATGCCGCGGGCGAGCGCCGCGACCCGGGTCAGCTGACGCATCGACTGCCGGTCGGTGGGCGCGAGCACGTTCACCCGCACGTCGTCGATCGAGCCGGTGGCGTGCGCCCACTCGACGACGTTGTGCAGCTGGGTGGCGGTCTCGACCAGAGCGACGGTTCGGGGCCTGGCGTTCGTCAGCGGCATGGTCAGCTCACCATGCTCTCGACGCCGACGCGCCGCAGCTTGGCCCGGATCGGGAGCTCGCTGTCGTAGACGCGCTTGACGCTGTCGCCGAGCGCGGCCTCCACGATGCGGATGTCGCGCACCAGGCGCTGCAGGCCACCGGGCTCGACCGACGCGGCCTGGTCCGAGCCCCAATTCGCGCGGTCGAGCGTGATGTGCCGCTCGACGAAGCAGGCGCCCAGCGCCACCGCGGCCACCGTGGTCTGCAGCCCGATCTCGTGCCCGGAGTAGCCGATCGGCACGTCGGGGTAGGCGTGCATGAGGGTGTGGATCATCCGCAGGTTCAGCTCCGCCGCGGGCGCCGGGTAGGAACTCGTGGTGTGGCAGAGGATCAGCTTCTCGCGGCCCAGGACCTCGACGGCGTGGCGGATCTGCTCGGGCGTCGACATGCCGGTCGAGAGGATCACCGTCCGTCCCGTGTCGCGGACGCTGGTGAGCAGGTCGTCGTCGGTGAGGCAGGCCGAGGCGATCTTGTGCGCCGGGGGGTCCGTCCGCTCGAGAAACTCGACACTCGGCACGTCCCACGGCGAGGCGAACCAGGCGATGCCGCGGCTCGCGCAGTAACGACTGATCGCGTCGTACTCGTCGGCGCCGAACTCGACCTTGTGGCGGTACTTCAGGTAGGTCATCCGGCCCCAGGGCGTGTCGCGCTCGACGCCCTGCTTGTCGAGCGGCACGCAGATCTCGGGCGTGCGCTTCTGGAACTTCACCGCGTCGCAGCCGGCGGCGGCGGCGACGTCGATCATGGCCAGGGCGTCCTCGAGCGAGCCGTTGTGATTGATGCCGATCTCGCCGGTGACGTAGACGGGGTGGTCGGGTCCGACCGGGCGGTCACCGATGTAACGCAAGCGGTTCAGATCCATCGCGAATGTCCCTTCCGAGGACTCTGGACGCGACCTCGCGGACCGCGCCGTGGCCGCCTGGGGCGGCAGTGACGATGCGGGCGCGTGCCCGCACCGAGTGGTGTGCGTCGGCGACCGCGATCGGCCAGCCGACGATGTCGAAGCACGGCAGGTCGTTGACGTCGTTGCCGACGAACGCCGTGCGGCGCAGTGCGTGGCCGCGGCCGGCGCACCACTGCGCGAGAGCCGCGCCCTTGTCGTCGATACCGGTGAGGGCGGGCACGTCGAGCTTGCGGGCGCGGGCCTGGACGACGGGATTGCGTTCCGTCGACAGGATCAGCACATCCAGCCCCGCACGGCGCAGCGCGGCAACGCCGAGCCCGTCGCCGCGGTGCACGGTGACCGACTCACGACCGTCCTGGTCGATGATCACCCGGTCGTCGGTGAGCGTGCCGTCGAAGTCGAGCACCACCGCGTCGAGGTCATGCACCCCCGGGTCGTGCGGGCGGTCGAGCAGCGGGCTGAGCAGCCGCGCGCGGGCGAGGTCGTCGGGCTCGTCGATCTCCAGCGTGCGGGCGGGATCGACGACGACGGGGCACACCCGACCGAAGAAGCGGTGCCCGTGGCGGCGCAGGCCGCTGATGCGCATCGCGTAGGCGGCGCCGGTCTCGAGCAGCTCGACGGGGCGGTCCTGCCGGCGCGCACGGTGCTCCGGGTCGTGGTTGATGCCGCTGCCGTCGGGGCGCCAGAGGAAGCCGTGCGACGGCGCTGCGGTGAACGCGCAGTCGGCCGCACCGTCGAGCACCGGCCGGGCAACGCCGTCGAGGTCGGAGCCGTCGAGGAACGGGCTGGTGCACTGCACGAGCAGGGCCACGACCGCCTCGGGGGCACTGGTGTCCAGCGCGTGCAACAGGGCCGATTCCGAGGTCGCGAGGTCGGTGGCCAGCTCGTCGGGACGCATGACGACCTCTGCCCCGGCCTCGCGGGCGACCTCGGCGATCAACCGGTCGTCGGTCGACACGAGCACCCGGTCGATCAGTTCGGCGCGGCGGGCGGCGTCGACGGCGCGGGCCACCAGCGCCCGCCCGCCGACCAGCGAGACGTTCTTGCCGGGCACGGCGCGCGATCCGCCGCGGGCCGGGATCACCGCGACGACCGTCATGAGTTGGCCCACCGGCGAAGACGGGGCTCGATGCGGGTGGTCCCGACGCGGTAGGCCCGGCGGGCCGTCGCGCGCAGCATCCGCCGTAGCGGACGGGCGCGCCGCTCGGTGCCGCCGGCGAGCGCGGTGCCATCGGGACGCAGGCTGTGCCGCGCCAACAGGCCCGGTAGGTACGCGGCTGCATTGTCGACGGTGTAGGTCGGGTGCAACGGGGGCAGCGCGTCGTGCTGGGCGGTCAGCCGGCGCAGCCGGGTGCGGACCTCGCTCCACGCGTCGAGGTCACCCACGCCGTTGTCGGCCGCCCATGCGGGGTCGGTCTTGGGCACCACGCCGTCGTGCAGTTCCGGCCAGGACACCAGCGCACCGGACGGGACGAACACGTGATTGCCGAGGCTCTCGCGCAGCCCGAAGTCAGTCAGGATACCTACCGGTATGTTGCGGTGCATCGCCTCGAGCGCGGCGGTCGAGCTGACCGTGACGCACAGGTCCGTGCGGTCGAGCACCCGCGACATCGAGCCGTAGGCGTAGCGGACGTTCCCGGGCAGCGCCGACTCGGCCACCAGGCTCGCGTAGTGGTAGGCCTCGACGTGCGTGGTCTGCTCCCCGCGACGCCCGCGCAACTTCACGAGCACCTGGCGATCGGGGTGCCGGCGCGCGTGCTCGACGACCTGCGCGATGGCGTAGCGGCGTTCGGCGAGCGTCTCGGGAACCGACGGCTGGGCGACGAAGGTGACGGTGAACGGGCGGGTCCGCCCGGCGGCGGTCGGGTCGTGCTGGACGTCGGTGAGGAAGGGCAGGGCGGTGCGGACGACGCTGTCGGGGTCGGCACCCACCGCGTCGAACACGGCGCGGAATGCCCGGGCGTCGGCAGCCGAGTTCGCGAGCACGATGTCCGCACCGGCCCGCAGCAGCAGGCCGTCGACGACCCGCTCGTACACCACCCCGACGTAGCCGGTCACGACCACGGGCCGTGACTGCCGGCCCTGCCAGGCGCGCCCGAGCCCGTGCAACAACGACTGGATCGTGCCGCCCACGCAGGCCAGCACCACGATCTCGGCCTCGGTGTCGGCGAGTTCCTGCAGGACGTCGGCCAGCCCGCCCCTCGTGAGCGAGGCGGCGTCGGCCCCGACATCGTCGAGCTGGCGGTCGGTCGGCGCCGCGCGCCCGTCGAGCAGATGACCGTGCACGCGCGAGGTGCCGTCACCGGTCAGCTGATGGGCGAGCGCCGCACCCCACTTCCAGCGCGTGTCCGAGTCGGCGACGACGTGGACGTCCCACGTGGTCGCGACCTCGGTCCGGTTCGATGGCACGTGACCGAGCGTGACGACGCAGTCCGCCGCCGTGGGCAACGCGAGGTGGCCGTCAGGTGTACGTCGAACGGACGCTGGACCCTGCCCGGCGGATCGGTCCTAACTGGTGAACGCCGCCGGACCGAGCAGGGCCTTGAGGTCGCCCATGAGCGCGGCCGACGGCGTCACCCGGTGATCCAGTACCAGGTGTGGGCTGTTGCGGCTGACCAGCGACAGGTGCACCTCGCTCATGCCGGGGTGGGCGACGAGGACGTCCCTGAGCCGGTCGATCAGCGGCGGCGTGCACCGGGTGGCCTCGAGCCGCAACCTCACCGGACCACTGGGCCCCGCAGTGGTGTCGAGGATCGTCAGGTCGCTGGCGATGAGCTTGACGGTGTCCTCGCGGGCGTCGGTGCGGCCCTTCACCGAGACGATCGCGTCCTCGGTGATGTTCAGCGCGACCTGCGCGTAGGTGGCCGGGAAGAACATCACCTCGATCGCACCCTCGAGGTCCTCGAGAATGGCGTTGGCCCACGGGGCCCCGGCTTTCGTGACCCGCCGGTTCACCGAGGACAGGATGCCGCTGAGCGTCACCGTCTGCGCGTCGCCCTGCCCCTCGGCCTGCACCGCGGCGATGGTCATGTCGGCCGAGCCGGACAGGATGTGCTCGAGGCCGAACAGCGGGTGGTCGGAGACGTAGAGGCCGAGCATCTCGCGCTCGAACTGCAGCAGGACCTTCTTGTCCCACTCACCGGTGGGCACCCGTACCGCGAACACGTCCTCGACCGGACTCGCGCCGTCGGCGTCGTCGCCGAAGGAACCGAACAGGTCGAACTGTCCGATGGCCTCGGCGCGCTTGGTGTCGAGCACCGCGTCGACCGCCGCCTCGAAGGTGTTCATCAGCCCGCGGCGGGTGTGGCCGAGCGAGTCGAAGGCGCCGCCCTTGATCAGACCCTCGATGGTTCGCTTGTTGCAGACCACGGCCTCGACCTTGCGCAGGTAGTCGCCGAAGTCGACGAACCCGCCCTTGGCCTTGCGGGTGGCCACCACCGAGCTGACCACGTTCGCGCCGACGTTGCGGATGGCGGTGAGCCCGAAGCGGATGTCGGTGCCGGTCGGGGTGAACTCGGCCTCGGACTCGTTGACGCAGGGCGGCAGCACCTTGATGCCCATGCGCCGGCACTCGGCGAGGTACACCGCCATCTTGTCCTTGTCGTCCTTGACCGAGGTCAGCAGCGCGGCCATGTACTCGGCCGGGTAGTTCGCCTTGAGGTAGGCGGTCCAGTAGGACACCAGCCCGTACCCGGCGGTATGGGACTTGTTGAAACCGTAATCGCAGAAGGGCAGCAGGGTTCCCCAGAGCGCGTCGATGGCGGCCTTGCTGAAGCCGTTGGCCTGCATGCCGCTGGTGAAGTTCTCCAGCTGGGCGTCGAGCTCTGCCTTCTTCTTCTTGCCCATCGCGCGACGCAGCAGGTCGGCCTGCCCCAGCGTGTACCCCGCCACCTTCCGGGCGATCGCCTGCACCTGCTCCTGGTAGACGACGAGCCCGAAGGTCTCGTCCAGGATGTCGGCCAGCGGCTCGGCGAGCTCGGGATGGATCGACTCGATCGGCTTGCGGTTGTTCTTGCGATCGGCGTAGTCGATGTGCGCGTTCGCCGCCATGGGGCCGGGCCGGTACAGGGCGAGCACGGCAGAGATGTCCTCGAAGGACGTCGGAGCCATCTGCCGCAGCAGCGAGCGCATCGGCCCGCCGTCGAGCTGGAAGACCCCCAGCGTGTCGCCGCGGGCCAGCAGGTCATAGGTCGCACGGTCGTCCAGCGGCACGGACTCGATCTCGACGTGCTCGTCGAGGTTGGTGCTGATGTTGCGGATCGCGTCGTCGATGACCGTGAGGTTGCGCAGCCCCAGGAAGTCCATCTTGAGCAACCCGAGGCTCTCGCAGGTCGGGTAGTCGAACTGCGTGATGATCGCGCCGTCGAGCTCGCGCTTCATGATCGGGATGTGGTCGAGCAGCGGCTCGCTGGACATGATCACCGCACAGGCGTGCACCCCCCACTGCCGCTTGAGGCCCTCGAGGCCCTTCGCCGTCTCGAAGACCTTCTTGACGTCGGGGTCGTTCTCGATGAGGGCCCGGAACTCGCCGCCTTCGCCGTACCGCTCGTGGCTCGAGTCGTAGATCTTGTTCAGCGGCACGTCCTTGGCCATCACCGGGGGCGGCATGGCCTTGGTGATCCGCTCGCCGACCGAGAAGGGGTAGCCCAGCACCCGGCCGGCGTCCTTCACGGCCTGTTTCGCCTTGATGGTGCCGTAGGTGACGACCTGCGCAACCCGGTCGTCGCCGTACTTGTCGTTGACGTAGCGCAGGACCTCGCCGCGCCGGCGCTCGTCGAAGTCGATGTCGATGTCGGGCATCGAGACGCGGTCGGGGTTGAGGAACCGCTCGAACAGCAAGCGGTGGACGATCGGGTCGAGCTCGGTGATGCCCATGACATAGGAGACGAGCGAACCGGTCGCCGACCCACGCCCGGGACCCACCCGAATGCCCTGGTCCCGGGCCCAGCCGATGAGATCCGCGGTGACCAGGAAGTACCCGGGAAACCCCATCTTGAGGATCATGGCGACTTCGTAGTCGGCACGGGCGCGGACCTCGTCGGAGATGCCGGCCGGGTAGCGGCGATGCAGGCCGCGCTCGACCTCCTTGACGAACCACGACCGCTCGTCCTCACCCTCGGGCACAGCGAAGCGCGGCATGAGGTTCGCGGTCTCGTCGAACTCGACCTCGCACCGCTCGGCGATGAGCAGCGTGTTGTCACACGCCTCGCGCAGGTCGTACTTGTCGGCCCAGAGCGAGCGCATCTCGGCCGGGGACTTGACGTAGTAGCCGCCGCCCTCGAGGCGGAACCGCTTCGGGTCGGCCATGGTCTTGCCCGACTGGACGCACAGCAGGATCTCGTGGGCGTCGGCGTCGGCGGCGTGGGTGTAGTGCAGGTCGTTGGTGGCGATCAGCGGCAACTCGAGGTCGCGGGCGATCTGCAGCAAGCCGTCGCGCACACGACGCTCGATGTCGAGGTCGTGGTCCATGAGTTCGACGAAGTAGTTGCCGGCGCCGAAGATGTCGCGGAACTCGGCCGCGCTTGCCCGGGCCTTGGCGTAGTCACCGATGCGCAGCCAGGTCTGCACCTCGCCGGACGGGCAGCCGGTGGTGGCGAGCAGGCCCTGGGCGTACTCGGCGAGCAGCTCACGGTCGGCGCGCGGCTTGTAGAAGAAGCCCTCGAGCGACGAGCGCGACGACAGGCGGAACAGGTTGTGCATGCCGGCCGTGCTCTCGGCCAGCAGCGTCATGTGGGTGAACGCGCCACCGCCTGAGACGTCGTCGCCGCCGCCGTCGGCCCAGCGCACGCGGGTGCGATCGGAACGACGGGTGTTGGGCGTGACGTAGGCCTCCATGCCGATGATCGGCTTGACGCCGGCGCCGACGGCCTTGCTGTAGAAGTCGTAGGCACCGAAGACGTTGCCGTGATCGGTCATGGCCAGGGCCGGCATGCCCAGCCGGGCGGTCTCGGCGAACAGGTCGGGCAGCCGGGCCGCGCCGTCGAGCATCGAGTACTCGGTGTGCACATGCAGGTGCACGAAACTGTCGTTGGCGCCTGAGCTGCCTGAGGACACGGTGGTTCGAGCCCGCCTTCCCTGTGTAGCCGTGCGCGCGAACCGTCCGCGTCGCAGGCCATGATTCTCACATCACCGACCGACACCGCTCGGCGTGTCGGGCGCGCGTGTCTCTCGACCTCAGCTCGAGGGTGTCAGGCGCGGATGCGCACCTTCGCGCCGACGTGCACCCAGTGGTAGAGGAACGCGATGGCCTTGACCGGCATGTGGACGCAGCCGTGCGAGCCGTCGGTGCGATAGCGCTGGCTGCCGTAGGCGAACGTCTGCCAGGACGAGTCGTGGAAGCCGAACAGCGGCGCGTTGAACGGGATCCAGTACTTCACTGCGTACGTTCGGCCCGAGATCAGGGTCAGCGTCGTGTTCCGGGTGCGGGCCTGGACCGTGTACGTGCCGGTCGGCGTGTGCGTGTTCTCACCCGGGATGCCGGTGGTCACCGGGGTGTCGCGCACCGGAGTGTGGCCGGCACACATCCACAGGTGCTGCTGACGGATGCTCACCTTGACCAGCTGGGCCGCGGTGTTCGCGGCGCAGGGGTTGGGCGCCGGGGCGGGCGTGGTGCCGGCCGGCGCAACCGAGGTAGCCGAGGTGGTCGGCGTGGTGGCCACCGGCGCGGCCGCCGTTGCAGAGGTCGAGCTCCGCACGTGTGCCGGGGTCGTCGGTGCCGGATCGGTGGCCGAGCTGCACGCGCCGAGCAGCGCAACGGCGCACGCCGCCGCAGCGACGGCCCTTCCCCTGATCAGCACCGCGCCAGCCTAGGCGAGGATGGGGTCATGGACGTGGACGAGCTGGTGGCCGAGTTCCGACCCCGGGTGCGGCGGGCGCTCATCGCCACCGATTTCGACGGCACGCTCGCCCCGCTGACCCGCGATCCGGAGGACTCCCGGGCCGCCCCCGGCGCCGTCGAGGCATTGGTCGCCCTGGCCCGGGACGGCGCGCGCGTTGCCGTGATCACCGGCCGCGACGCCCGGACGGTCGTGCGCCTCGGCGGTCTGGACGGCGTGCCGGGTTTGACCGTCGCCGGGATGTACGGCATCGAGACCTGGGCTGCCGGTGAGCTGACGACCCCCGAGATGCCACCTGAGATCGTCGCGCTGCGCGAGCGGCTGCCCGGCGTCCTGGCGGCGGGCCACCCGGACCTCTGGATCGAGGACAAGCGGCTGTCGCTGGTCGTCCACGCCCGCCGAGCCGACGACCCGGACCTTGCGCTGGCCGGCGTCAGGGACGGCGTCCACGCGCTGGCCGAGGAGCTGGCGCTCGAGGTGCATCCCGGTAGCCAGGTGCTCGAGTTGCGGCTGCCCGGCTTCGATAAAGCGGCTGCGCTGGCCCGGTTCGCCGAGGGCGCGAGTGCCGTGCTCTACCTCGGCGACGACTTGGGCGACCTGCCGGCGTTCGCCGAGATCGGCCGGCTGCGGGACGCCGGGACGCCGGCGTGGAGCGTGGGCGTCCTGTCGTCCGGCGCGTCCGGGATCGCCGACGCGGTCGACGTGTCACTCACCGATCCCGCCGAGGCGGTGTCGTTCCTGGGCGCGCTGGCCTCAGAGGGCTGACGCAGCGCCAGCGTCACCCCGGCCGCGCAGACGAGCAGCCCGGGCAACGCCGTCGGGCCCGGAGTCTGGCCGAACATGGCCCACGCGGCCAGCGCCGAGGTCGGCGGGGTCAGGT
>CAZZZE010000017.1:0-1608 GCA_964658365.1 uncultured Jatrophihabitantaceae bacterium | reverse complement strand
GGAGTCTGGCCGAACATGGCCCACGCGGCCAGCGCCGAGGTCGGCGGGGTCAGGTAGAGCAGCGTGCTCGCCGCGGTGGCGCCAGACCGGCGCACCACGAACAGGTAGGACCCGTACCCGCCGAAGCTCGCCAGCACGACGAGCCAGGCGATCGCACCCGCGAACGTCGACGTCGCCGGCGGGGCCAGGTCACCCCGCACGCTCGCCACGAGCAGGAACACCAGCCCCGCCGTGGCGGTCTGGACGCCCAGCGCCGCCGGCACGCTGGCCTGCGGGCGCCAGCGACGCTCGAGCAGGGTGCCGGCGGCGAGTCCCGCGACGGCGAGGAGGGGCAGCGCGTACGCCCACCACAGTGCGTGACCCGACCCGACGTCACCGGCCACGACCAGCGCGACGCCGGCGGCGCCGATCAGCAGCCCGATCCGTTGGCGTGCCGAGGCCCGCTCCCCCAGTACCGGGCCTGCCAACAGGGCGACGACGAGGGGTTGCAGTGCGGCGATGAGCGCTGAGGTGCCGGCGTCGACGCCCGCGGCAGTGGCACCGAAGATCCCGCCGAGGTAGACGACCTGGATCAGCAGACCCACCACCGCCAGCCTCGCGACATCCGCGACCCGTACCCGCTCGCGGCGCACCGCGGCGAGCACGCCCAGCGCCGCGGCCGAGACGAGCGTGCGCCAGGCCAGCACGGTGTCGACGGGCGCCTGCTCGGTTCCCAGCACGGCGCCCACGAAGCCCGAGGACCAGCAGAGGACGAGGACGCTGCCCGCGATCGGGTCCACCAGTTTCGCGTTCACATCTACCAGGTAACCATACCGGTCGGTATACTCGCAGGTTATGCGCACCGATTCGTTCGACTCCCCCTTCGCCGCCCTTCCCGTGCTGACCCCGGCCGGCGAACGCATCGCTGCGGCCGCCGGTCGGCTGTTCTACGAGCGGGGCATCCGGGCCGTCGGCGTCGACACCGTCGCCGAGGTCGCGGGTACCACGAAGAAGACGATCTACGACTGCTTCGGCTCGAAGGACGCCCTGGTCGCCACCTATCTGGTGCTGCGCCAGCGGCGCTGGAGTGCACACCTGGACGCCGAGATCGGCCGGCATCGCTCGCCGCGCACCCGCCTGCTGGCTGTCTTCGATGCGCAGCGGAGCTGGCTGGCCGACAACATGCGTGGCTGCGCCTTCGTCAATGCCTGGGCCGAGGCCGGGACATCCGAGCCGATCGTTGCAGTGGTGCGGGCCGAGAAGTCATGGATGCGCGGCAGGTTCGACACCCTGGTGGCCGAGGCGCGGTTACCTGCTCGGTCGGCCGCGACACTGCATCTGCTCTAAGAGGGCGCGCTCGTCGCCTCGACCGCAGGGGGCGACGAGCGCGCCGTGGCCGACGCCCGGCATGCGGCAGCCGAACTCGTGGCGCTACGCAACGCCGAGTAGGACTCGCAGGCGCCGTTCGACCGGCGAGTTCGGACCAGATGCGCCGGGCACGTCCGGCGCTCGGCTCGAATATCGGTGCCTGGTCGGCGTCGTCGTCACTGTCTCACCGGCATACGCGTAGGCGTGCCAGCCAGGTGCTTGTTTGGCGTAGTTGCAGGCTGCGCACAGGCCTTGGCCGTT
>CAZZZE010000016.1:14880-18317 GCA_964658365.1 uncultured Jatrophihabitantaceae bacterium | reverse complement strand
AACCCGGAAGGGGGCAACCCGGAAGGCCGCTGACCCGAAGGTCGCACGACCACCATGAGCGTGAGGAGAACGATCGCTACGATGCCTGCGACCAGCCAGCGTCCGGATGCACCTGATCGGGAACTCGACAACCCGCGCTCCTGTCACACTCGCAGCGGGCCTAGGTGAGCCGTCAGGGTCAGCTGGCACAGAGAAGCTGAGACAGGTGTCACGCTAACACGCGAAATGGCCCACAATAAGGCCCGATATGAGCTGCCGATTTGACCAGAAACGTGTTGATAAACACAATACGCGAGGTCCCCGCCGAATGGTGGCCCGTGGCCCATTCTGAGAGGGCCCGCGCGAGGCAGCTGAGCTAACGCTGCCGCGTGTCACGACGTGTCAGGTCGGCTTGCCACGACTCTGTGCCGACCCTACCCTCAGTGAACGCGGTCGTGAGGGGCGCGCGCTGGTCGGCGCAGCAAGGTGGGGGGTAAACGTTTACATTGTCTTCGTTCGGTGTTTCCGCTGGTGCGAGGCTACTGAAACACGCGAGAAACAGCCTGCCCATAACGTTGGTTTTAACGCCCGCATTGCGGCGGTTGACGTTTCGGGGGCAAGCCATGACATCAAGGACTTCAGGTAAACGAGGAAACGTCTTGTCATATGCAAACGGCCGTTCTGCTGAGCCGCGAATCTCCATCGTAGTGCCGGCAAAGAACGAGGCCCGCAACCTCGAGCTGGTGCTACCCCAGCTTCCCTCGGTGCACGAGGTGATCCTCGTTGACGGGGCTTCGATCGACGGCACCATCGAGACAGCGCAGCGGGTGCTGCCCACCATCAAGATCGTCAAACAGACTCGTCGTGGCAAGGGTAACGCGCTGACCTGCGGTTTTGCCGCCGCCACTGGCGACATCATCGTCATGTTCGACGCCGATTGCTCCGCTGACCCGGCCGAGATCCCGCGCTTCGTCGAGGCGCTGGCCAGTGGCGCGGACTTCGCGAAGGGAAGCCGATTCCAGCCGGGCGGCGGAAGCGCCGACATCACCAAGCTTCGCGGGATGGGCAATCGAGGCCTGAACATCATCGCCAACGCGATGCTCGGCACTAAGTACACCGATCTGTGCTACGGCTACAACGCCTTCTGGGCGGACATCCTCGAACATCTCGACCTTCCCGAGCCCTCGATCTCGGAGTTCGCGCCGGGTTCCACGATGATCTGGGGCGACGGGTTCGAGATCGAGACAGTCATCAACTGTCGCATCGCCGCAGCGAATCTGCAGATTACGGAAGTCCCGAGTTTCGAGAAACTGCGGGTGCACGGGGCCAGCAACCTCAACGCTGTGTCCGACGGGTTGCGGGTGCTGAAGACGATCGGCACCGAGCGCCGCCGCGCCAAGCGATTGCGCGCGATGCGCCGCGAGGGTGCTCTCCTGACCGTGCCGTCGGAGGAGAGCCAGGGACTCGGCGAGCACATCGCGTGACGGAACGTCCTACCGATCATGGGACAGCGGCCGCTGCGCAACGAGTAGCGGTCGTCGATGACCGTGCGTTCGTGCGGGCCGCCCTCGCCTCGGCCCTGAGTCGGGCGGGCTTGGACGTGATCGAGGTCGACCCGGTCGGCGACCTCGTCCCGGACTGCACCGGGACAGTCGTCCTGCTGGGCGAGGTGGGCCCGGGCGTTCATCCATCCGCCGGCGTCGACATCCGCGGTTGCCGCTCCGTGGACGACGTGCTGCGCGTGATCACCCCGGGCTCGATGCCATCGCCCGAGGGCACCGACTCCGTTGGCAGTCGTCAGAGGCTCCAGCGGAAGGCCGGACCACCCCTGGGGGCGTACGTCGGCGCCGGCTCGTCGACATCGGGGCTGACTCCCCGCGAGCGCACCATCCTTCAGGCGGTCGGCGAGGGGGGTTCGGCAGCGCAGATTGCGGCCGACTTCGGCATCAGCGCTCGAACGGTCGAGCGGCACAAGCAGTCGGTGATGACGAAGCTCGGTGTCCGCAACCAGGCCGGCGCTGTGGCGCAGGCAGCCCGCGAACACAGTCGCCGCGGCTGAACCACGTCACTCCATGGACGGCAACGAGGCCCCCACGAACCGCCGCATCGCTGTGCTGGTTCTCGAACGCGACCCGCTGCTCGCGCTCTCGATCCGAGAGGCTCTCGCCGACGATCGTTTCGAGATCGGCCCGGAGTGCTCCGACATCCAGCACGTCGTGACGGCCAGCCGGGAACACCGCGACAGGATTGCCGTGTTCGGGCCGTCGTGCCGAGATGAGCCAATCGCGAACGCGATCCCGACGCTGCTCGCAGCGGGCACGCGCAGCATCGTGCTGTCCTCGACGCCGCTGGATGAGGAGGGATCGCTCCTGCTGCTGGCCGGTGCATCCGGTTTCCTGCTACTCGAGGAGACCAGCCCCAGCTCATTGGCGGACGCCGTGGTGTCGGTCGCGGGCGGCGCCAGCGCGCTACATCCGGACGTCGTGCACTCGGTGCTCGAGCACTGGCGCCAGATGCGGGCCCGCGATCAACCGGTCGCCAGGCCGTCCACCCGGCCGGAACTCACTGCCCGCGAACTCGATGTTCTCGTCGGGCTGCGCGACGGACTCACGAATCGGTTGCTCGCCGCGCGTCTCGGCGTCGCGGAAAAGACCGTCGAGGCGCACCGCTCGAAGCTGTACGCCAAGTTCGGTGCGAAGAACCAGGCCCATGCTGTCCGGCTGGGCATCGACCTGGGGCTGCTGTGAACACGTTCGACCAATGAAAACGCCGCGACCGTGGGGTCGCGGCGTCTTCACGAGTACGGCAGCCTCAGGAGGTGAGGGTGATGCCGTGATACGTGAAGCCGTCCGGCTTGTTCACGTCGTCCTTCGCGGTGAGCGTGAGCTCGTGCACGCTGGCGATGTCGGTGATGGCCGGAGCCTCGTAGGTCGTTTCGTTGGTGTCCATAGGGACCTCCACAGTCGTCGTCGGTGAACGAAAACTACGTTAGCCGAGGACGATCAAGACTTCTGCTCGTAGAAACCACTAGGGGGTTCGATGGTTGACGGACCATTCGGCTGTTACGGGGTGCAGATCGTCGGAATCGACGGAGCTGCGCACGCCATGATCGAGATGCCGACGGCCCGGGCCACGATCGTTGTCACCCAACATCCGCGGTTCGACGCCGACCGCGAGCCGGAGTTCCTGGACGAGCACACGTCACGACTCCATCTCTCGGATGGTACGGGCGTAGCGGACCTCGACCGGGCGGCTCGGACTGTCGATCTCCGGGTCCGTGAGGCCTACGACGACGAGGCGCTGCTGCACCCGATGCTGTCGAGCGCGATGGCTGTCTCGAACAGGTGGCTCGGACGCGACAGTTTCCACGCCGGGGCCTTCGTGCTGGACGACGTCGCATGGGTCGTCATCGGCGACAAGGGCCAGGGCAAGAGCAGCCTGCTCGGCTACCTGGCGAC
>CAZZZE010000016.1:3643-14780 GCA_964658365.1 uncultured Jatrophihabitantaceae bacterium | reverse complement strand
GGGGTGACGCTGGGGGCCTATCCGTCGCGCGAGGTAGCGCCGTCGGACGAACGCCGGTGTGAGTGCGAGCGCGATGCGGACCGGATCCAGCGGCGAGGGCCGACGTCGACCCGAGAGGACGAGGTTCTCTCGATGCCACTGACCAGCTGAGAACAGCTCGTCGCCGCCCACGCCGGTGAGCACCGAGCCGCCGGCTGCAAGTTCGAAGATCGGAACGTGGAAATAGCTGTTGAACGGCCACTGGACGCCGTGCTCCAGAAGCACCGGGCGCGCGATGGGCCCGACGATGTCCATCTCCTCGGCCATCTCGAGCCGCTGCCAATCTGGCAGACCGAGATGGTGCACGACGAGGTCCTGCCATTGGTTCTCGACGGAATCCGCAGCCCCCGGAAAGCGCAGCGTCACCGGCACCGGCAGAGGGAGCCCCTCGGTACGAGCGACCTCGGTGGCGACGGCGAGAACGGCGGACGAATCTCGGCCGCCGGAGAAGCTGACCACGCAGGGCGGACGAAGCAGGGCCGGGCGGACCGCGTTCTGCAGCGCGATGCGCGGAGCGGGCTCGACCGGCCCGACCAGCAGCGGCGGGAGGCTGTCGTCGAAGCCGTATACGGTCCCGCAGGCCAGCTCGAGTTCGGTCATGCAGCTTGTGAGGTCGTTCGTCGTCACGGTGCGTCGATCGTGTGGATGATCGTGTATCCCTCGAACTCGGCCGGGTCGGTCATGCCGTCGATCCAGGCATGCGCCCGGATGTCCTGGCCGCTGCTGGAGAGCACGCCGACGCGGACCGATCGGCGTATCCCGTGTGCGCTCAGCCACATCTGCTGGACGACGCATCGCTCGAGACAGGTCGGATCGACCCGACGCAGAACGCCGTTGACGCCGGTGCGACTACCCCAGGACAGGGCAGGCGGAGGCTTCACCCGGGCGGCTGCGAGACCGTCGCGGCGCAAGTCGCGGCGAGCTCGTCGCAGCGCGCGGAACGCCCACCACGCTGCCCGCACGGTCGAGGGGGACAGTCGGCCGAACGGTGGCTCGCGACTCAGCTCGCGCCACTGCTGGTCCAACGCCGACTCGACCACGACGCGTCAGTCCAACAGGCCGCGGTCGCGGCAGCTGGCGACGAAGGCGTCGACGTCGGCTCCGGCCTGCTTCGCAGTGATGTCGTACTGAGCCATCAATGTGTCGATCATGGACTCGCGAGTCGTGCCGGAGGAGAGCGCGGCCCACAGCACGGTGCCTGACCTATTCACCCCGAGGTAGCGCCAGTGTTCGAGATCGAGGACCGCGGCCTCGCCATCCTCGGCCGTCCAGGCTGACGCCGAGTCTCGAAGCCGCAGGATTTGTTCTGCGTTCATTCGGTCCCTTCGTCGACGTCGGTCGCGGCCACGCTAGCGGTACGCGGTTGCCTGCGCCCGGAAGAGATCCGCGTACACACCGCCCTGCGCCACCAGGCTGTCGTGGGTTCCGGCCTCGATTATGCACCCCTCACTCATCACGTAGATGCGGTCCGCGAGGCGCACCGAGGAGAAGCGGTGTGAGATCAACAGTGCCGCGCGGCCTCGCAGGGTCTGCTTGATGTCGTCGAACAAGCGGGCCTCGGCCTTGGGATCGAGGGACGCGGTCGGCTCGTCCAGAACGATCAATGACGACGGTTTGCGCAACGCTCGGGCGAGAGCCACCCGCTGCCACTGGCCGCCGGAAAGGTCCTGACCGTTGTCGTACTCCTTGCTCAGGACGGTGTCCCAGCCGTTGGGTAGGGACTCGAGGTAGGTCAGAGCTCCGGCGCGGTAAGCGGCGTCCCTCGCGGCAGCGAGGTCGTCGACGTGATCAGGGTCGCCGAGCCCGACGTTGTCGAGTGCGCTGAGCTGGTAGCGCACGAAGTCCTGGAAGATGACCGACACCTGGCGGCGCACGGCCGGCTGGCTCACCTGCGACAGGTCGATGCCATCCCAGCGGATCTCGCCCGATGCGGGTCGGTAGAGGCCAGCGATGATCTTGGCAAGCGTCGTCTTGCCCGACCCGTTTTCGCCGACGAGCGCGACTATCTCGTTCGCTCCGATCGACAGGTCGACACCCTTGAGGACGAGTCCGGACCCTCCGGGGTAGCCGTAGGTGACGTTGCGGACGGAGATCGCGTGAGTGAGCGGCCCGATGCCCTCCCTCGTGGCCGGCGCTTCGACGTCGCGCTGCCGATCCCGCACGAACGCTTCGAGGTCGCCGAGGAAGGTCGAGGATTCGAACAGGCTTCCTATCGAGCGGAACAAGGCGTTCAAGCTGGAGCTCACGAAGCGCACGGCGAGTACGGCAGCGGCGGCAGCCGACAGCTCGATCCTGCCGCGGGACAACGAGTAGACGACGTAGCCGAGGGTGACTGCCAGGAAGGCCGAGGTGATGACGACGTCGACGATGGCGTACCGCTGTCGGACCCGAACATGACTGGACAGGATCAGATCGTATTGACTGGTTCGGGTGTCGTGCCGAAAGCGCAGCGCGCCCTCGGCGGCGAAGGTGCGAATTTCCTTCGCTTCGTCGCGCCCGGTCAGGGTCTGGCGCAGGTACTCGCGCGCTCGGAAGACCGGCGTGCCCTTCACCAGGAAGGCGAATTCGAGAGAGCTCACGCGGCGTGCCAGGAACAGTGACGGTATTCCTGCGATCAGCAGCAGTGGGATGAGCACCGGATCGATCGTGAGCAGAACGATCAGCAGGCTGACCACGCCGACGAGGCCCCCGATCAGCCCGAACACGGCTGACGTGACACTGACGTGCTGCGCGAAGGCGCTCGTCTTGATGCGCTGCAACTGGTCGTAGAACGCCGAAGACTCGTAGAGCTCGAGTCGAATGCGAGCGCTCACGGCCAGCACGCGCTCCCAGGCACGAGCGGCGACGCGCTCGCCGAGCAACCGCTGCTGTTGTGTCTGCAGGTTGCCTGCTGCCAGCGTGAGCGCTGTCATTGCGGCGAGCACGATGACGGGGAAGATCAGTTCACCCAGGCGGGGACGTCCGTGCGGAGCTGACGTGATTGCCTGGAGCAGGTATTGACCCACGAGCACCAGCACGGTCGGGGACAATGCTCCGACAATCTGGAACCCGGCAGCGAGGAGGAAGCCCTTGCGGTCCGCCTCGTAGGTCAGCCGGAGCGCCCCCAACACTGTCCGGGTAACGGAGTTTTTCTTCGGCGACGGCGGCTCGCGGTGGGCCGGCACGGGCCGGGGGCTCCGCTGAGCTGGGCCCGCTCGCGCGGTCAGTCTGGTCGTTCCTGAACCAGGTCGCGGTCTCGAAGAGCTGCGAGAAACGCGGTCACGTCCGCTGTCGCGATCTCCTCGGCGAGATGGAACTTCTCGTGCAGGGTCGCGATCAGCTCCTGCTCGGTCGCCCCCTGGGTCAGACGCATCCACAGGGTGACCGCCGCGGAGTTCAGATTGAGGTATCGCGATGTCCTCAGGTCCAGAATCACGATCAATCCATCGTCCGTCGGTGTCCAAGAAATCGCGTCCTCACGCAGAGTGATCACGGGCGCTGTCGTAGCCATGTTCCATCCGTTCCGTTCATCGGGCCGATGAGCGACACGCGCGTCCGCCCCGGCCATAAATGGTCGCACGGCAGGGTCGCGTCTGCACCACCGCTGCGGTTCGTGACCTGGAAACCCGGCGCTACTTCCCACCTCACCGGGCGGAATCGGATTGAGCTTCCTATCCTCTGTCTATGAACCCGTGGAGCAGATGATGGGCGACCGGCACGCCAAGAACCTGCTCGGCCAGCTTTGCCCGACGATGGGTCCCTGGACGGCGGCGGCCCTGTGGCACGGCGCTCAGCCGCTCGCACCCGTACCAGCCACGGACCTCGCCGACGAGCTGCAGGTCGTCTGCAATCAACGTCTGGCCGGACTCATGCTGCGCTACGTCCGCGAATCGGGCGCGGTGCTCGAGCCGGATCACCTCGATGTCCTGCACCGGGCTGCTTTTGCCTGGACCATGCGCGCGTTCGACGCGATCAAGGGTTCGGGTGAAGTCATGGAGATGCTGGCCGCGCAGGGGGGAGCGGCCGTTGTCTCGAAAGGGCCCGGCGTAGCACGCTTGTACCCCAGCCCCGAGTGTCGACCCTTTGCTGATATCGACGTCATCGTCGGCGCGAGCAGTTTCACCGGTCTGGCGGCTGATCTGGAGCGGCAGGGGTGGCGGGAGGAGGACCGCAACCTTCAGCCGTGGAATTATTTCCGTCGTTGGTGCCGTGAGGGTCTCAACCTCACGATGGACGATGGTGCCGGGGTGGACCTACATCATCGAGCGCCGCCGTGGCTGTGGTCCACCGGCCTGGATCCCGACGCGATGGCGTCTCGTGCGCAGCCGTTCGTCGTGGGCGGCGTGCAGTTCAACTGCCTCGCGCCGGCCGACAACCTGCTCGTGGTGGCCCTTCATCTCGTGAGTGATCGCAATACGCCCGGTCAAACGCTCATCGGTTGGCGCGACCTCGTCGAGCTCGCTCGCGTCGTGCCCGTCGAGCAGGCGGTGGAGGTCGCGGTGCAGGCCGGCCTGTCGGGCTGGCTGCGGGCCGTGCTGCAGGCCCTTCCGGAGGGTGTGGACTGTGCCGATCTTCTGGCAGCCCTGCCGGACGATCGGATTGCGCACCCGCGGAGACTCGCGTTCGTGCTCTCGCCGAAATCGGCCAGGTTCGGGGTGACGGTGACGCAGTTCCTTCGGCTGCCGCTGCCCAATGGCCTTGCGTTCCTTGGCGGCATGATGGTGCCGTCACGCGCTTTTCTGGCCCGCAAGTTCCCCGGAGAGACGAAGCTCTACCGCCGCTGGTGGTCCGAGGGCCTGGTGCGGAGCACCGTTTCGTAGAGCCTGATGTGCTCGTCCACGACGTCGGCCCAGTCCCGGACGGCCCGCGGCGCTGCGGAGGGGCTGTCGAGGCAGCTGGCCAGTTGCTCGGCGAGATCGCGGGGTGCGACCACCCGCGCTCCGGTTCCGCCGACGAGTTCGACGACCTCGCGGTGCGCCGGCAGATCCGACAACAGGGCCGTAGCTCCGGCGGCAACGGCCTCGAGCCCGACGATGCCGAAGGCCTCGTGCTCGGACATGCTGACCACGCAGCGGCAGGTACGCAACCAGCGGGCGACCTCGTCGCGAGGAAGCCGTCCTGCGATGCGAATGTCGGCGGCGCGCGTGCCGGAGTCCGCGAGGGTGCGCAACCGTTCCCGTTCGGGGCCGTCGCCGACGACGAGGAGCCGGCCCGGGCCGCTCTGGGCGTGAAAGGCCGCGATCACCTGATCGACGCGCTTGTACGCCTCGAGCCGGCCCAGGACCAATGCGGTCGGCGGTTGGTCCGGGTACGGCTGCGCCGCGTGGATGCCCACGGTGTCCACTGCGTTGTGCACGACGGATGCGTTCTGCGCCCGGCCATGTTCGGCGAGTAGCTGCTGCTCGGCAACGGACACCGCCAGGACGCGGTCGGCGCGGGCGAACAACCGCCGACCGACGAGGTCGTACGGGAAGTGCAGGACACGTGCGAGCGGCGTGTGGCCCACTCCGTGGTAATGCGGAGAGAACACGAAGGGGACCGACAGATCGGCCGCGAGCCCGGCGACCGGAGCGCTGCTGTGGAAACTGTGCGCGTGCAACAGGTCGAATCGCTGCGCATGCTGACGGGCGAAGCGCCACAACCCGGGGGAGAGCGCGAAACGACCGTGCGGCGACGGCGTCACAGCGAACCTCCGCACGACCGTGCCGTCCCTGACCTCCCGGACCGCTGGTGCGCCGGGCAGGGCGTGTGTCCAGACCTCCACGTCGACGCCGTCGCGCACGAGGCCCTCGGTGAGAGCTGTGACGACCGATTCGACCCCGCCGGCGTCCGGGGCGAAGCCTGGACTGACCATGGCGATCCGCATCAGGCGCTGAGCTTCGTGAAGATCGCGCGGAACGCGGCGATGCTGTCCGCCCAGCTGCGCACGTCGGCGTGATGCTGGCCCGCGAGGGACGGCAATTCCACCAGCGCGTCCTGCAGGCTCGAGACGTTCCCCGGCTCGACCCACGTGATTCCGGTGTAGCCGTCCGCGCCGTCGCGCAAGCCTCCGACATCGGACAGGATGACCGGCAGTCCATTCGCCATGGCGATGTGCAGCGGCCCGCTCGCCGACGACCTCAGATAGGGCAGCGCGACGGCGTCGGCGCGCTCGAGATAGTGCGTCAGTTCGGAGTCAGTGACATAGCGGTTGATGATCTCGATCTGAGTCGCGTACCTGCTGGCCCGCGCAAGGTCCAAAGGACGGCTCCAGCCCTCCCAGGTCTCGCCGACGATCAGCAGGCGCAGACCGGCGGCCTGCTCTGGCGTGAGCGAGTCGAAGGCCTCCACGAGATGTTCGAGCCCCTTGTACGGCCGGATCGTGCCGAAGAAGAGCACGGTCAACGACGGGTCCGGGCCGGTCGGCGTCGCGCGCTCGACTGGCCTGGCATCAGCGACATAACCGTCGTAGGGGCCATGCGGGACGATGTGCACGTGGCCGCGGGTCGACGGGTACGCGGTCGTCAGCGCGTGCTCGTCGTGTCGGGAGTGGACCACGTACGCACTGGCGGCTGCGACCAGCCGGGCGAACAGCGCCGAGGTGTAGCGCGCAACGCCGCGCAAGCGCGCCTCGCCGGTGTCCTGGATCTCGTGCAGTTCAATGACGACCTTCGCGCCGGAGCGCCGAGCCACCAGGGCCAGCAGCAGGTAGCTGTGCAGCACCGCGCCTGTCCACCACTCGAGAACCAAGTACTCGGGCCGTTGACGTCGCAGGAAGCGGAGTGCGTGGACGATGCTGGGCAGCCAGTACCAGTCGACCCCGTCGAAGACGGGCACCTCGGCCGGGTAGTCGACCTCGTGGACTGCCACCCCCACGCGCGAACGGCCTGGATAGAAACGTTTCGGGATCAGCCGCCGCATCAGCAGGACGGACACCGGCACGCCGTCCGCGAACATCTCGGTCGACAGCCGGTGGGTGTAGTAGCTGATCCCGCTCGTGAACCGCCAGCCCGAGCCGACGACACAGACGCTGCCGGACGCGGGCCGGTCGTCAGCGCCGTGTGTGCGCTCGATCGGCATCGGCGCGTCCCTCCGCGATCATGAGCTCGTATGTTGCGCGGATCCGTCTGCTGACCGTACTGGCGCTGAAGTCATCCGCGCGGGTTCGGGCCCTCGTGCCCATCGCCGTCCGCAGCTCGTCGTCCTTCGCAAGCATCGCGATCGCCCGGCCGAGCTCGACCGGATCACGCGGTGGCACGAGGAGTCCCTCCTCGCGGTTCCGGACCAGATCAGGTATTCCGCCGGTGTTCGACGCAACGACAGGTCGGCCCGCCTGCATGGCTTCCAGCACTACGGTCGGACAGGGATCTCCCCACCTGGAGGGCACCACGCCGAAGGCGGCCCTGGTCCATGCAGAGACCATCTGACCGCGGCTCAGACTCACCGGAACGACGTCCACCGGCAGATCGCGCGAACGTGAGTTCGGCGTGGCCAGTACCAGGGGCAGCCCAGGATGATGAGCGCGCCACACCTCGAGGAGGTCCGGAACTCCCTTGTGATCGCCGTCGTCGCCGGCGTACAGCGCGAACGGGCCCTCCGGGACCTCCGAGGGCAACGGCTCGGGCTCCGTGCGTGCCGTGACGAAGTTCGGTACGACGTCGATCGGGATCGACGTGTGCCGCTGAAGGGCGCGCCGCACAGCCCCGCTGACTGCCAGGATCCGGTCTGCCGGGAACACCCGGCGGCCGAGCACGGTCGCCGGAGCCATCACCGACGACGTAACCGGGCCGTAGGTGTGCGCGCCGCACGTCACGCATTTGGTAGCGCGGGGGCCGCTGCACTGGCTGCCGTCCGGGCGGAGCAGCGTGCGGAGCTGGCAGACCAGGCCGTAGTCGTGGGCCGTGTGCACCACCGGTACGTCGACGCGTCCCAACGCGACCGTGAGCCATGAGTGGCCGTGGATGATGTCTGGTCGGAAGTCGCGCACGACCCGCCGAAGTTGCGCGCGAGACGCGGGTTCCGGCACTGGCGGATGGAACGGGCGATCGACGCGATCACGCGGTAGGTGGTGGGCCAGCGACCTGATCGGGTACGCGCGAATCCAGTCGTGCGTCGGCTGCGGATCCAGGGTCAGGGTGGCCACCGCGACGTCGTCTCCGCCCGACGCGAACTCGGTCGCCAACCCGTCGACGTGATTCTCGAGCCCGCCGGAAACCGGCGGAAACAGATCGGAGACGAGCAGGATGCGCACAGCGAGAGGCCGGTGGGTTCAGGTCGTGGTCGGGCGCAGCAGGACGAATTGGAAGGCCCATGGGTAGTGGCGCATGACCGGGTGCAGTGCCTTGACGACCCACTGAACCGACGACGGGTAGACCTCGTCCGGGTAGTTGAACTTGCTGGTGTGTCGCACGAGCAAGCCCGCCTCGGCCGCCTCGCGCGCGAGGTCCTTGAGGGTCACGGTATAGAAATCGTGGTCCCAGGGGACGGACGCAAAGCGCCAGTACCGCTTCTGCGCGCGCTCGGGCAGCACGCCCATGAACGGCAGCCGGCTGTGCGATTCGACCAGGAAGTAAGGGTTCGGGATCTGACCCACGATGACGCCGCCGGGCTTGAGCACCCGCCCCATCTCGACCAGGGACGGGATGCGCTTCTCCGGGGGGATGTGCTCGAACACGTTCGCGAACAGCAATACGTCGAAGCTCTCGTCATCGAACGCGAGTTGATCTGCCCAGCCATGAAGCAGCCGCGCGCCGTTCGGCGAGCGCTGCTCGCCGACAAGCGTCGGGTCGATGCCCTGCCACTCCAGGCCGGTGCGTTCGGCGAGGTCGTCGACAAGGCCGCCCGCCTGGCAGCCCACATCGAGAGCGGTGATCGCGTTGCGGGGACGATGGAGGGCGATCAGGTGGGCCATCGCCGCGCTCAGGATCTGGCCGCGGGCCTGCCATTGCTCGGGACTCTGCTGCATGCCGCGACCGCTCAGGCCGTTCGTGGTTGTGCTCATGGTCCTCCGAAATCCGCTCGATCGTTGGCGTCGCAGGGACCGGTCAAGAGGACCTGGTCATCACCTCGCCCGGGGGTGCGACCCTATCCGACTCGGATTACAGGCAGTGGCGATGCAGGAGAAGTCGCACGTGCTTGGGCCGAATCCGCCGATGATTCAGTGTCCGACCATCGAGGTCAGCTGACGGGAGTTGGCGACGAACTGGTGGCGCCAGTCGATTGCGAGGGCCCCGCGGTAGCTGTACCTGTTCCCCCCGAAGTTGTAGTGACCACCCGCGGTGTTGGTCGGCAGGGACCAGATGACGTCGTACGACTGCGTGATGGTGTTGCCGGTGACGGTCAGACCCCGCAACGGCCCGACGGCTCCGTTCGGCGGCTGAATGTCGAACGTCCACCAGTCGAGGTGACTGAACCGATTGCCGGTGATGCGCATGTTCGAGCCGCAGCGCAGGAACATGCCTATCGAGTGGTGCAGCCGGCTGCCCGCGCTGCGCCCGCTCGCCACGTTGTTGGCGAAGACGTCGTTGTTGCAGACCGGCGTGGCGCCGTAGCCGCTCTCGAGGATGTTCTCGTTGTTCCACATGCGGTTATTGCGTACCTGGACGTTGGACGACTGGAAGAGGTCGAAGCCGCCGCCGTCGGTGACGTAGTCATGGGACGGCGCGACGTTGTTGTAGATGTCGTTGTAGGCGACGACGGCGCCGTTGCGCGTGGTGAGGTTCTCGAAGCCCACCGCCGAGCCGCCAAAGTCGTCGTCTCGTCGTGGTGTGTTCCGGATCATCGAGTTGTTGTCGTGGATCGAGTTGTGCAGGATTCGGGTTCCCCTGCCACCACCGCGGATGAAAACTCCGTATCCGCCGTTGGTCAGGACCGACCGTCGGACCGTTACGTAGTTGACGTTCCGCAGGGCGATGCCGAAGCAGGCGAAGTTCAGGTGGTAGCGGTTGTAGGCCCGCTTACCGACGATGCGAACGTGATCGATCGTTGTCCGATCTGCTCCGGGGTCGACGCCGATCCCGCTCGCGCCGCCGTTCTCGAAACCGTCGCCCGGTGCGTTCTTCGGGACGCAGGACGAGATTCCGAGGTTCGTGATGCGCGTGCGGGGGGCTTCGACGCGGACGACGTCGCGGAGTCGGCGGTTGCCGACCACCGTGGTTCGCGTGCTGGACCTACCGCTCACGGTGATTCCCGGACGCCGGATCACGAAGGCGGCGTAGCGCCCAGGGGCCACGTGAATAACGGCGCCGCTCGGAGCCCGATCGACGGCGTGCTGGATCGTTCGCCACGGTGACTTCGCGGACCCGGTGTGATTGTCTCGGCCGTGGGTCGACACGTAGAGATTCGGCGTGACGCGGGCCGCCGCCGGACCGGCTTCGACGAGCAGTGTGGCCAGAGACAGAGCGGTCAAGGCGCCGGCGCAGAGAGCGGCCATTCGGGACATTGTCGTGCCTCTCGTGAGGCCCCCGCTGATTCCGCCCCCGCGATCAGGGGAACCCTTCCCCACTCGGGCAGTTTTCAAACACAAACTTCACGCCCAGGTGCCGGTCTGGCGGAAACGTCACGTCTGACATTCGACGAGCTCTGCGCCGAGATGAAGATCCCGGGGTCGTAGGCGATGATGAGTCGGACAAGCCATGCACGACGCATGCGAAAGCTGGCCGAGACACGAGCGAGGTATCGTGCCGGCGCCAGCGAGTGTGGCTTGAGGTCAAGCGGCCTCGGTGGGCCGCGCCATCACCCTCGGGGGACTCTTGACGACGAACTCAGATACGGTCTCGGACGCAGCCACGCCCGAGCACGTCACTTCGCGTGCTCACCGGCGCGTCGAAGTCGATCGACCGCGGGCCTGGGTGCTCGCACTGATCGCCACCGGATTGGTGATCTGCATCGCGCTGGTCACGCTCGCCTACCACCAGGCCAGGACCTCAACAGGGTACGAACACTTCACCGTCTTCTGGCTCGGGATGCTCGCCCTCGTTGCCGCGTCGGTAGTGGCCGGGCTCAGGCTGCCGGCCACTGGATGGATGCCGGTGGCGATGCTCCTGGCAATTGGGCTGATCACCTATCTGCCCAAGATCCTGATGAGCCCGTCGCACCCCATCTACTTCGACGAATACGCCCAACTTCGCCACGCCCAGGA
>CAZZZE010000016.1:0-3543 GCA_964658365.1 uncultured Jatrophihabitantaceae bacterium | reverse complement strand
GCCCGTCGCACCCCATCTACTTCGACGAATACGCCCAACTTCGCCACGCCCAGGATGTCCAAGCGTCCGGCAATATCGGCGCTCGCACCGACTTGTTGCCGGTGATCCAGTTCTATCCGGGCCTGAGCGTTCTGACGCTGGGTGTCCACTACGTCAGCGGGCTGGACCTCTGGCACGCGGGTCTCATCGTGATCGGGTTGGCGCACTGCGCGTCGTTGCTGCTCGTGCGCGCTCTCGCGCGGGCGGTGGGGATGTCGTCACGGTGGGCGTTCTTCGCTGCTCTGGTGTTTGCTGCCAACCCCGGATTCATGTACTTCGACAGCCAGTACGCGTACGAGTCGCTCGCGATCCCGTTGCTCCTCAGCGCCGTGTTGTGCGCGGTACGGGCACGAACCGCGTCGACGTCGGCGGCGGCCTGGCGCTTCGCGGCCGGTGGTGTGGTGCTCGCGGCTGCCACCGTAGTCACCCACCACGTGACATCGGCCATGATGGCCGGGTTATGCCTCTTGGTTGCCATCTTCCTTCCGACGCGGGCGACCTCCGGTGCCGATTCTGACCACTCCCTGCGTCGCGCCCAGTACGTGGGCACGTGGGTTGTGGCGGGGTTTGCGCTGATTAGCTCTGGTCTGTGGAACCTAGCGATCAGTTCTCGCACCCGCAGCTACGTACTGCCGAGCCTGACCGGTGGCATACACCAACTGTTCGATCGGATCACCGGGAGCAGTCCCTCGACGAGCTCGTCCGACTCGGCCACGCAAAACGGAAACGTCTCTTCGCATACGCCGTTCTCGGGATCCGGAGTCCCGTCCTATGAGCAGGTCTTCGCCTACGCGGTACCAGTGCTCGTCGTCATCGGTCTCCTGTACTCGCTGTGGACGATCTGGCGCGGCCCTGAGCGGTGGGCGCAGCTGCGCCGTTCGGCGCCCTTCCTGGTGTTCACCGTGGCGTACCTGGGATCACTCCCCCTTGCCCTCACCGCCACCGGCAACCAGGCCGCCCACCGCAGCTGGCCGTTCCTCTTCATCGGCGTCGGCATCTTCGCGATCTGGGGTGTCGCACTGCGGGCCCAAGGATGGTCTGAGCGACGGGGGGCCGGCCCCGGAATCGTTGTGGCCTTGGTCGCGGTGTTTATCTCTCTGAACATTGGCGACATCTCATCAGGCGTCAACACGGCGTATCGCTTCCCTGGGCCCTACACCTTCGGAAGCGACAATCGATTCAACACCGCGGAGCTGTCGTCGCTGGTCACCTGGGCAGACAATCATCTCGCCACACCAGGAAAGGTGATCACCGACAGATTCACAGCTCAGCCGCTGGTCGTCGGCACGAGGTTAGGCGTGCCGACGAACCAGGAGTCTTTCGCCAACACGCTGTTCAAGAATCCCCAAGAACCCTCGCTGGAATTGCGGACATACCTGCGTCACCATGGCTTTCGTTACTTCATTCTCGATCGCCGCATCCTGACCGAGCTGCCAGCTCAGCTCTTCTATCAGGGCTATCCCGGACGGCGGAACCTCGATCTGCAGGTGTTGGGCAACCTCCGCAACAGCACTTTCATCCACGAGGTGCATGCCACCAAGCACTACGGGGTGTACGTGATCAATCCCTGACGACGTCGTCGGCGACGACGAGGCGCGCTCGCTCTGGAACCACCGCACGGCGCCGGGAGAGCATCTGCACCGCGGGTGCGAGAACGCCGGCAAAAAGTGACGCGGCCGACGGACGGCGCCGTTTTGCCAGGATTCCGTCGGCGAAGCGGATGAAGTCTTGCGCGTAGTACTCGGGCGCGGCGCGCTGAGCCAGGGCGGCGGCCTCCTCGCCGAGCCTCATCCGAAGATCCGGGTCGTCGGCAAGTTCATGCATGCGTGCGGCGAGCTCAGCGGGTGCGCCCGGGCTTACGACATACCCGGCGCGGCCGTCCGGCAGCCGGGATCGGATGTCGCCCGCGGCCGATGTTGAAATCACCGGCAGTCCCGCCGCCATCGCTTCCTCCACCACGAGACCGTTGGGGTCTCCGAGCGTGGGGAAGACGAGCACATCAGCGGCGGCGTAGAGGTCGGGCAGCTCGGTGGGCTGCACGAAGCCGACCCACCGAATGCCAGCGATCCCGGCTGCGCGTCCCTTCAGCTCGTCGGCATCCTGACCGTCGCCAGCGATGAGCAGCGAGACGTCGGGGTTCTCCGCCCGGACTCGACGGAATGCCTCCAGCAGGTCTGCGATGCCCTTGCCGTTCCAGAGCCGTCCGACGTAGAGGAAGGCGCATCCGCTGGCGCCGAACCCTGATCTGAGCTCGGCACGTCTGTCCCGGCTCACCGACCGGGCCCGCGCGTACAGCGCGACGTCAACCGACTGCGTGACCGGCCACATCCGATCGCCGGGCAAACCGTAGGAGCGGGCGTACTCGGCGCCGTCCGGGCCCGGAACTTTCGCCCCGTCGATGGCGCGAAACAGCACATGCTTGGCCACCGAACGGGACAGGCTCGGCGTCTCCCAGGCCGGCCAGGTCGGCAGACATCGGACCGCTGTGCGTCGTGCCATTCGTCGGCCCACCAGCAAACCCGCCACCATGTGTACGCGGTCGTAGTTTGCGATCAACAGTTCGGGCCGCATGGCCTCCAGCAACTGGACGGGGATGCGCGACAGCGGCGCGTCAGCGTCGGTCGTCCCGAGTATCCGCGCCGGGAACCGCCACGATCCGGGGTCGACCTGCCAGCTGCGGTCTGGCTCTCGGACGGTGTCGAACCAGGCCTCGAATCGAAAGCGCGGCAACGAATCGACGACGGCGTTGAAGCGGTCGACGACGTAGGGAGTCGGCTGGTTGTTCCAGTAGACGATGAGCGGCCGGGAGTCGATGCCAGGGGCTGAGGAGCTCATGACGATCGGCTCGGCGCGCCGCTGGCGGTCCCCGCTGTCGGCGCTTCGTTGGGATGCTCCACAGCTGTCATCGTGCCAGCGCCACCCTTCCGTCGCGGACTGCCTCGCGGCTTGGTTTTGTGGCTGAGGTCACGAAGCGCCGGAGCTGCTCGAGTTGACAGGCCTGTGCGCCCCAAGCTGGGCGGCGACCGGCCGGATTGCTGCCGCAGCTCGCGGACAGTCTGCCTCGAATAGTTGAAGGTTCGCGTTAGATCCGTGTGAGTTGTGGATAAGTTCGGTGTTAAGAACGAGCCGGGGGGCGACCACACCAAGGAGCCTGACATGAACGTTCGTCCCGTTGCCCTCCTCGCCCTCGCTGCGGTAGGAGCGGTGACCTGCGTCGGTGCCGTCGTCGCAGTCGCCGCACAGCCGGCCTCCGCCGCTGATTCCGCGCAGCGAGCAAGCGTGAAGCCGTATCACCTTGGCACCGCGCTCACCGTGCGTGACGCCGCCCACACCACCCCGGCGCCCAAGCCAGCCGCCACGCCGACGCCGAAACCGGCTGTCACGGGTGCCAAGACGGCCACGGTGTCCACGGCGGCGACGACGACATCGTCGACGCCGACGAGCTACGTCGCCCTCACCGGATCGGATGCCAACGCGGGGACGCAGTCAAGCCCCTGGCGGACC
>CAZZZE010000015.1:0-18333 GCA_964658365.1 uncultured Jatrophihabitantaceae bacterium | reverse complement strand
GTCCAGACCGGTCGGCCGTCGGTGATGCGGACGGTCCAGCCGAGGCGTTCGAACTCGCGGTGGTGGTAGCCGCAGAGCAGGCAGCCGTCGTCGATGGACGTGCGGTGGGTGTCTTGCCATTCGGTGACGTGGTGGGCTTGGGTCCAGCCTGGTGGGGCGGTGCAGTGGGGGAACGCGCAGCCGCCGTCGCGGGCGATCATGGCTAGTCGCTGGGTCTCGGTGAACAGCCGGTGGCAGGTGGAGTAGGCAACGACCTCTTTCACGCTGGTCAGGACGGTGCACATCAGCCGGTAGTCGCCGCCGGCCCAGGACATGGCTTCCCGGGTCGGGATCTGGGCGCCGTGGCTGGTGGTGGCGAACCCGGTACCGGTGGCGTAGGCCTGCTCGGTCATGGTCAGCACGACGGTCGCCAATACCCCGCCGGTGGACGGCAGCGACCCGGCGCTGATGGCGGCTTTGAGGGCGTCGAGCAGGGCGTCGTGGCGGCGCTGCCCGGCGGTGCGGGGGTCCTTGATGCCGTTGCTCTCGGGTTTCGGGGCGGCGAGGGCGTCGAAGGTGACCTGCAGGAACTCGCCCAGCTCGGCGGTGCCTTCGAACGTCCCGTGGCAGGAGCCGTCGGGGCGCTGGGTGAGGCGGAACTCCCGGTCCCGGCGGCGGCGTTCGACGTCGCGGTAGCCGCCGTCGGGGTCGAGCCAGTCCCGCTCCCGATTCGCGAGCTGCTGCACCGCGGTCGCATCGAACCTGCCACAGAACGTGACCAGCCGAGCTTCGACCTCGGGGACGCGCTCGCACACCGCGTCGGGGAGCCGGTCGAGCATCGAGGTGATGACCCGGGCCTGCTTCGCGCCCAGGTCACCCGCGGCCTGCGCCGCGGCCACGACCGGATACCTCGCCGGCAGGGGCTCACCGAGTAGCGAGCGGCGCGGGCCGGCCGCCTGCGCCGCCCGGACCCGGGCGTTGGCCTCATGGATGTCGACCTGCATCGTCTGCCGCAGCCAGTACGCGGTGGACCGCGCCCCGGCCCGCACGGCGATGCCGCGACGGTCGAGGTCACCGAGCACGGCGTGGTCGGCGGCCTCGCTGCGGCGGCGGAACCGTTCGAACTCCCGCATCGCCACCACCGATTCCTCGTCGGTATGAGCGTCGAGATCGGCCGAGAGCAACAGCTCCAGGGAGCGGTGCAGATCCGCCAGTACCGACAGCACGTCGACCCGTTCCAGCACCTCACCCACGTATTCGATCTAATCGAACAAAGACCTGCCGGCAAGCCTCTAGCCCAACAAATCCGGACCCTGTAGCCACGTGACCATCCGACGACAGCGATCACGTGGACACGCTATGTCGACTGCCACTGCGCTCCAGAGCGGTTCGGCGGCCCGATCGGCACACGACGGGTCTGGCAGCGGCCACCCGCCAGTAGGTTGGAGCCCATGCCCGAGATCGACTCGTCCT
Source organism: uncultured Jatrophihabitantaceae bacterium (assembly GCA_964658365.1). Lineage (GTDB taxonomy): Bacteria > Actinomycetota > Actinomycetes > Mycobacteriales > Jatrophihabitantaceae > Jatrophihabitans. Next base: position 16,881 of record CAZZZE010000015.1, on the reverse strand, counting down.
TCCTCGCCATGCCGGCGCGCGGTCTGGCCGGCGCGGCGTTGCATCGCGCGGTCGAACTCGGCGCCGAGCACGCCGACTTCCGCCTCGAACGCATCCGCACCGGCTCGTTGTCCCTGCGCGACGCGCGGCTGGACTCGAGCAGCGAGAGCGAGGACGTCGGGCTGGCGGTGCGGGTCGTGCATGAGGGCACCTGGGGCTTCGCCGGTGGCATCGTCCGCACGACCGACGGCGCGGTCGCCCTCGCCGAGCGGGCCGTCGCCACCGCGAAGGTCAGCCGGGTGCTGTCGAGCCAGCCCGTCGAACTCGCGCCCGAGCAGGTCTACGACGACGTCACCTGGGTCTCGGCGTACGACCTCGACCCGTTCGCAGTGCCGGAGGCCGAGCGGGTCGCCCGCCTGACCGAGCTGTCCGAGCGGCTGCTTGCCGCCGACGGCGTCGACCACGTCGACGCGGTGGTCACCTTCGTGCTCGAGAACAAGTTCTACACCGACGTGCACGGGACGATGACGACGCAGCAGCGGGTGCGCATCGAGCCGGACTTCACCGCCGTGGCCGTCGACCGCGGCGCCGGGTCATTCTCGTCCATGCGTACGCTCGCCCCGCCGGCCGGCCGTGGCTGGGAGTACCTCACCGGCACCGGCTGGGACTTCGACGCCGAGATCGACGAGCTGCCCGCCCTGCTGCGGGAACACGTCAAGGCCCCGAGCGTCACGCCCGGTCGCTACGACCTGGTCATCGACCCCACGAACCTGTGGCTGACGATCCACGAGTCGATCGGGCACGCGACCGAACTCGACCGTGCGCTGGGGTATGAAGCGGCCTACGCCGGAACGAGCTTCGCCACCCTCGACCGTCTGCATACCCTGCAGTACGGCAGTGCGGTCATGAACGTCACCGGCGACCGCACCACCGAGCACGGGCTCGCCTCCATCGGCTGGGACGACGAGGGGGTGGCCGCGCAGGACTTCGACATCGTCCGCGACGGTGTGCTCGTCGGCTACCAGCTCAACCGGCAGATGGCCGCGGCCAACGCCGGCACGCTCGGGGTCGACCGCTCGAACGGCTGCGCCTTCGCCGACTCCCCGGGCCACATCCCGCTGCAGCGCATGCCCAACGTGTCGCTGCAGCCCGACCCCGACGGGCCGACGCTGGACGAGCTGATCGGCCGGGTCGAGAACGGCATCCTGATCAAGGGCGACCGCTCGTGGTCGATCGACATGCAGCGGTTCAACTTCCAGTTCACCGGCCAGCAATTCCACCGCATCGAGAACGGCCGGCTCGTCGGGCAGCTGCGCGACGTCGCCTACCAGGCCACCACGACCGACTTCTGGGGCGCGATGGAAGCGGTGGGCGGCCCGTCGACCTGGTACCTCGGCGGCGCGATGAACTGCGGCAAGGGCCAGCCGGGCCAGATCGCGGCCGTGTCGCACGGCGCGCCGGCCGCGCTGTTCCGCGGCATCAACGTCCTGAACACGAAACAGGAGGGCGGCCGATGACGAGCCCACAGGACCTCGTCGAGGCCGTGCTCGCCGCGTCGACGGCCGACGGCTGTATCGCCGTCGCGGCCGAGCACTCCGAGACGAACCTGCGCTGGGCCGCCAACTCGCTGACCACCAACGGCCAGGTCAGCACCCGAGATCTGACCGTCGTCTCGACGTTCGACGGCCCGGCCGGGACGCGCGCCGGGGTGGTCAGTCGCTCGGTGTCCTCGCTGGAGGAGATCGACGACCTGGTCCGTGCGTCGGAGGTTGCGGGGCGCGACGCCGGGCCGGCCGACGACGCGATGCCGCTGGTCGAGAACTACCCGCACGACGACGACTGGTCTGCCGAGGCGCGGCACACCGACGTCGCCGTGTTCGACGCCTTCGCCCCGGCCCTGGCCGGGGCCTTCGAGCGGTGGAGCCGCGACGACGGCCTGCTATACGGCTTCGCCGAGCACCACCTGACCTCGACGTTCCTCGGGACGTCGACCGGCCTGCGCCGCCGCTTCGACCAGCCCGACGGCCGGGTCGAGCTCAACGGCAAGTCCCACGATCTGGCCCGCTCGGCGTGGATCGGCCGGCACACCACCGACTTCACCGACATCGACGTCGAGGCCCTCACCGGTGACCTCGAGCAACGCCTCGCGTGGGCGGCCACCCGCATCGACCTGCCGCCGGGCCGGTACGAGACCATCCTGCCGCCGACCGCCGTCGCCGACCTGCTGGTCTACACCTACTGGCAGATGTCGGCCCGCGATGCGGAGGAGGGCCGCAACGTCTTCGCCGGCGCCGGTGGCGCGGGCAGCACCACCAGGATCGGCGAGCAGCTGGCAGCACTTCCGCTGACCCTGCGCTCGGACCCCGCCGCGAGCGGGCTGCAGTGCAGCCCGTTCGAGATCGCGACGTCGTCCGGCGGCGGGGTGCAATCGGTGTTCGACAACGGCCAGCCGGTGACGGCCGTCGACTGGATCGACGGCGGCGTCCTGCGCGACCTCGGACGCACGCGGTCGTGGGCGGCCCGCACCGACGCGCGGCCCCGGCCCCTCGTCGACAACCTGATCCTCGACGGTGGCGGCTCGGCCGGCCTCGAGCAGATGATCGCCGCCACCGAACGCGGCTTGCTGCTGACCTGCCTCTGGTACATCCGCGAGGTCGACCCGCAGAACCTGCTGCTGACCGGACTCACCCGCGACGGCGTCTACCTGATCGAGGACGGCGAGGTCCGCGGCGCGGTGAACAACTTCCGCTTCAACGAGTCACCGGTCGACCTGCTGGCCCGCGCCACCGAGGCCGGGTGCTCTGTTCCGGCGCTGTCGCGGGAGTGGAACGACTACTTCCGGCGCACGGCCATGCCGGCGCTGCGCATCCCGGACTTCAACATGTCTACGATCAGCCAGGCATCCTGACCGTCGCTCCACCCACGAGCCCGGTCACGCCACCACCATGTTATATTGGTGTTAGCTCATGACCGAGCGCAGCCGAACGGGACGGCGCCGGTGCGGACCCGAAGCGAGCCTGCGTGAAGCGATCCCCGCGAAGCGGCCTGACCGTCCTGTGCTGCGTCGCAGTCACCGCGCTGGGGGCGATCGCCGGCGCGGCGTCGAGCCCCGCGACTGCTGCATCGAGCGTCGAGTACGCCGTCGCCCGCCCCGTGTGCGCCAAACCGGCGAATCCCACCCAGGTCCGCTGCATGGCGGTGCGTCGCGTGGCCGTCGCGAAGGGCACCAACGGCGCGGTGCGCTGGGTTCGCCGCGCCGGCGTCACGTACGGCCCGAAGGGCGGCTACACGCCGAATGACCTGGCCAGCGCTTATGGCTACAACCCCAACGTGAAGCGCACCAACCAGACCGTCGCAGTCATCGACTGGCACGACAACCCCAACGCGCTGCGCGACCTGAACCACTTCGACAGCCACTACCACCTGCCGACCGAGACCGCCCGGTCGTTCCGCAAGGTCAACCAGAGTGGCCACACCTCACCGCTGCCGGTGAAGGACCGCGACGCCGCCACCGAGACCTCGCTCGATCTGCAGGCAGTACGGGCGGTGTGTCACACCTGCAAGATCCTGCTCGTCGAGGCCCAGCAGGGCACCCTGGCCGACCTCGCCGCCGCGGTGAACACGGCCGTTCGCCTGGGCGCCACCGAGGTCACCAACTCCTACGGCATGCCCGAGCCCCGCAAGGTCGCGGCCTCGGTCCTGCGTGCCTACAACCACCCCGGCATCCCCATCACGGTGTCCACCGGCGACGACGGCTGGTACGGCTGGGACTGGGCGAACGCCGGCGACTCCTCGGACAGCGCGCCCAGCTTCCCGTCCACCGCGTCAACCGTCGTCGCGGTCGGCGGCACCACGCTGCGGATCGGGTCGGGCGGCACCCGTACCAACGAGTACGTCTGGAACAGCAACGGCGCCGATGACAGCGTCGGCGCCCAGCGCGGCCCCCGTGGCGCCAGCGGCGGCGGGTGCAGCAAGCTGATCTCGGCACCGGCGTGGCAGAAGGCCACCACGGGCTACGCCTCGGCCGGGTGCCAGGGCAAGCGGCTGGGCACCGACGTCTCGGCCATCGCCGACCCGCTCTACGGCTTCGACGTCTACGACAGCTACGGCGTCGGCGGGTGGGCCACGATCGGCGGCACCTCGCTGTCGGCCCCCGTGGTCGCGGCGATGTACGCCCTGGCCGGCGGCTCGGGTGGCACGTCCTACCCCGCGTCGTCGCTCTACACCAACCGCACCTACCGGGCCGGTTCGCTCTACGACGTCACCCTCGGCGGCACCGCGTTCTGCGCGGGCGACACGACCGCCAACTGCGAGACGCAGACGAAGACCTACACCCAGAACGCAACGCAGAACCCGAACAGCATCGGGGCCGGACTCGTGGACTGCAGCTTCCCGGGCAGGGGTCACACGGGGTCGCTGCCGGCGGCCTCGTCGGAATGCAACGCCACGACCGGTTTTGACGGGGCGTCCGGCGTGGGCAGCCCAAAGACGATCTCCGCGTTCAGCGCGACCACCGGCGCGTTGACGATCTCGCACAAGGCGAAGGTGCGGGCCAGGCACCGCACCACGCTCGGCCTCGCGGTGCGCCAGCGGGTGCCCGGCACGCGCGTCACCAGCGTCACCTGGTACTTCGGTGACGGCCGGAGCACGGCCGGCACGCGCTACCACGTCCAGCACACCTGGAAGAAGGCCGGCAGCTACCCGGTCACCGTGCGCACCTACGACTCGCGGCACCAGTACGCCACCACGCACGTCACGGTCCGGGTGCGCTAAGGGTTCGTCTTGGCCAGCCGGGCGTGGCGCATGCCGTAGCCGAAGTACACGGCCATGCCCACCGCGAACCACACCGCGAACCGGATCCAGGTCGCGATCGACAGGTTCAGCGTCAGATAGAGGCAGGCCAGCGCCGAGACGATCGGCAGGACCGGCGACAGCGGGACGCGGAAGGGCCGCTCCAGCTCGGGCCGGGTGTGCCGCAGGATGGGCACGGCCACCGAGACGAGCGTGAACGCGAACAGCGCCCCGATGCTGACCAGGTCGGCCAGGGTCGTCAGGGGCACCAGGCCCGACACGCACATGATCACGACCGCCGCGCCGATCGTGAACCGGACGGGCGTTCCGGTGCGCGGGCTGATCCCGGCGACGGCCGCCGGGATCAGCCGGTCGCGACCCATCGCGAACCCGATGCGCCCGATGCCGACCAGCTCCACCAGGATCACCGAGGTCAGCCCGCACACTGCGGCGATGTCGATGAGCGTGGCCGCCCAGTCCGCTCCGACGGACGTGAAGGCCGACGACAGCGGTGATCCGGCGTCGATCTTGGTGTACTTCTGCATGCCGGTCAGGACGAAGGACACCCCGCAGTACAGCAGCGTGGCGATGATCAGCGTGCCAATGAGCCCTCGCGGCAGGTCCCGCTTCGGGTTGCGGGACTCCTCGCTGAGGTTGGCGACGGCCTCGAAGCCGGTGTAGGCGAAGAACACCACCGCGGCCGCGGTGATCACCCCGGCGGCGCCGTAGGCCGAGGGGGAACCGAAGATCGCGTTCACGACCGGCCGGTCCAACCCGGCGGCACCGGAGGCGGGCCGGGAGTGCGGGACGAACGGCGTGGCGTTCGACCGGCGGAAATAGAAGAAGCCGGCCACGATCACGAACAGGCAGATCGCCACCTTGACCACGACCAGCGCGTTCGTCAGCCACGCGGACTGCTTGACCCCCGAGACGGCCACCACGGTCAGCGCGGCCACGATCACGATGGCACCGACGTTGACCGTCGACGACTCGCCGAAGATCGACGTCGGCAGGGTGAACAGGCTCTGCAGGTAGCCCGACCAGCCGCGCGCCACGACCGAGGAACCGAGGACGAACTCCAGCAGCAGGTCCCAGCCGATGATCCACGCGACGATCTCGCCGATCGTGGTGTAGGCGTAGCTGTAGGCACTGCCGGCCGTCGGTACCGCCGAGGCCAGCTCGGCGTAGCACAGCGCGGCCAGCATGCTGACCACGCCGGCGATCACGAAGGACAGCACGATCGCCGGCCCGGCGTGCTCCTTGGCCTCCACGCCGGTGAGCGTGAAGATGCCCGTCCCGATGACGATGCCGACCCCGAACCCGATGAGGTCCACGCTGCTCAGGCGCTTGCGCAGCCCGGTGCCGTCCGCGTCGGACTCGTCGTCCTGGTGCAGGACGTCGTCGATCGATTTCGTCCGCAGAACTGTGCTCGTCATGCGAAGCTGCATACCCGGCGAGCCGGGCGGAAAACCCGCGGCGTCAGCAGTGGTCGAACAGGGCGAGCGCGGCGATGCTGTGCGCGTCGGCGAACTCGCCGCGGCGCAGCATGTCGCGCAGGTCGGCGCTCGAGCGCCACTCGTGCACCATGTCGGCCTCGGTCGACTCACGCTCCGGCTCGCCGTGCGTGAGTCCGGTGGCCAGGTAGACGTCGTAGCCCTGCGAGCAGAATCCGTACCCAGCGAACAGCCGACCCAGATGGCGCAGGTGCTCGGCGCGCAGGCCGGTCTCCTCCCGCAGCTCGGCCGCGGCCAACTCGGCCGGCGTCCCGCCGCGACCGCTCGGCCAGCCGCCCTGCGGGAACTCCCACTGCCGGCTGCCGACCGGGTAGCGGTACTGCTGCACCAACCAGAACCCGTCGTCCTCGCGGGCGAGCACGACCACGAAGTCGGCCTTGTCGACGACGGCGTACTGCCCGCGCGAGCCGTCGGCGAAGCGCACCTCGTCCTCGCGCAGCCGAAGCCACGGGTTGCGGTAGATCTCGCGGGTCGAGAGCTGGCGGACGTGGTCGGTGGTGCGGTCGGCAGGCATCCGTCCACCCTGCCCCATCGGCCGACGGGGCGCGGCTGGTTGACGTTGCGCGCCTTCACGGAGATCATATGCTGGCCGATGAGTCCCGGACGGGTTGAGTTCACGGCCGGGACGAGGAGTGCACCGTGGGCGCCCACCAGCGACAGATCATCGGATTCGGCGTCTGCGCGGCGCTCCTGACCACCGCCCTGATCGCGGCCACCGCGGCACCGGCGACGGCGTCCGCGTCGGCGACCACCCGCGACACGGCGCAGGCGCACCATTCGTTGACGAAGCTGACGGCGACGGTGCATTTCACCAAGAAGAGTTACCGCGCGGGCGCCACGGCGCACGTCGTGGTCAGGTTGCGCAACGCCGGCGCCGTCCGGCTGCGCGGCATCGGGGCCGAGTGCAACCACGCCGGGGACGCCGATTCGCTCAACAACACCGGTCGCGGCTGGGGCGCGCTGGCCGTGCACGGCGCCGGCATCACGCTGCCCGCCCACAGCACGCGCACCGTCCACGTGACGGCCCGGGTACCGCGCGCGGCGAAGCGCTCCGGGCACGTCGTCGTCGCGTGCGACTTCGGCTACCGGGGCGTCGAGTCCGGCTACCGACCGCACGCCTCCGCCCGGGCCAAGGTGCCCGGCGCCGCCGGCGCGCTCGACGGCGACATCGGGTACCCGCGTTCGTCCGGCGCGATCACCGGTGTCGCGAAGGTGCGCGTGGTGCTGGTGGACGCGACCAGATGTCCGGTGCTCACGCGCACGGCGACGACCAGTGCCGACGGTCGGTTCCGCATCCCGTCGGCGCCCGCGGGTTCGTCCTACGAGCTGTACGTCTATCCGCCGAGCGGCGCGAGGATGCGGGGCGCCAACCCGACGCGGGTCATGATCCTCGCGAACGACACCGTGCGGGTCGTGATCACTCTGGCGCACGGCAGCGCCCGCAGCCCGGCCGTCCCGACCAAGTGCTCCTGACCGCGAAGGCGGCGGCCGGCCGGAACTCGGTTGCGCCGGTGCGTAGCGTCAACCGATCGTGGCCGACGATCCCGCTCTGCTCGCCGAACGACACCACCTGGAGCTCGCCCGCGCGTGCCTGACCGGCATGCAGGACTCCGCCGACCGCATCGCCGACTACGGGGTGGACGCCCTGGCCAGCCAGGGCCTCGGCCGGCTGCGGGCCGAGCGGCTGGCCGCGCTGGCCGCTCAGCCGGATGCCCCGCCGTTCTTCGGACGCATCGATCGTGACTCGGAGGCCGCCGCGCCCGGCGCCGAGGTGTTCCACATCGGCCGGCGGCACATCCGTGACGACGGCGGCGACCCGATCGTCATCGACTGGCGTGCCCCGCTGGCGCGCGGCTTCTACCGCGCCACCCCGGCCGACCGGATGGGCGTGCAGCTGCGCCGCCGGTTCGGTTACCACGGCGGCGAGCTGACGTCCTTCGAGGACGAGCACCTCGACCGCGGCGAGGCGCTCGGGCTCGAGTCCGACCTGCTGCGCGCGGAGATCGAGCGGCCACGCGTCGGGCCGATGCGCGACATCGTGGCGACCATCCAGCCCGACCAGGACGACCTCGTGCGAGCCGACCTGGACACCTCGCTGTGCGTCCAGGGCGCGCCGGGCACCGGCAAGACGGCGGTCGGGCTGCACCGCGCCGCCTACCTGCTCTACACCTATCCCGACCGGCTGCGACGCTCCGGCGTGCTGGTCGTCGGCCCGAACGCGGCGTTCCTGCACTACATCGCGCAGGTGCTGCCGTCGCTCGGCGAGGGCGGCATCACCCAGAGCACGGTCGACGGGCTGCTGCCGTACGCGGCCCGCGGCTCGGAACCGGTCGCGCTCGCGATGCTCAAGGGCGACGCGCGGTGGGCCGATGTCCTGCAGCGGGCCGTGCTCTCGCACGTCGCCAAGCCGACGGACGATGTCGTGGCGATCATCGACACCCGCCGCTACCGGATCGGCGCGCACCACCTGCGCCGCTATGTCGACGACGCACGGCGTGCGCTCGCCACCGGGCTGCGCTGGTCACTGGCCCGCGAGCGCCTGCGCCAGCAGGTCGCCGAGGACGTCCGGCGCCAGCGCGAGGACCGCGGTGGCGCACCGACCGACGCCGAGACCAAGCGGGTGGCCCGCTCACCGGCCGTCCGAGCGTGGCTGGACGAGGTGTGGCCCGAGCTGACGGCACCGGCCCTGCTCGCCCGCCTCTACGACGACGCCGACTTCCTGCGCCGCTGCGCACCGTCCCTGTCCGAGTACGAACGGCTCGCGGCGCATCGGCCCGCGCCGCGCAGCCTGCGGACCACCCGCTGGACCCCGGCCGACGCCGTCCTGCTCGACGAGCTCGAGGCGTCGATCAACGGCACCGACACGTTCGTGCACGTCGTGGTCGACGAGGCGCAAGACCTCTCGGCCATGCAGTGCCGCGTCGTCGCGCGCCGCTGCCCGCTCGGGTCGCTGACCGTGCTCGGCGACCTCGCCCAGGCAACGACGCCGTGGGCGCCGGGATCGTGGCCGGCCACCCTCGAGCACCTCGGGGCGCCGGACGCGCCCATCCGTCCGCTCACCGCAGGGTACCGCGTGCCCGGCGAGGTGCTCGAGGTCGCCAACCGGCTGCTGCCGCACATCGCCCCCGGTGTCGCGCCGGCGACCTCGATCCGCCAGGGGGTCGACGCGCTGCGCGTCACGCCGGGCGGCGCGGTCCTCGACGAGGTGCGGGACTGTCTGGCGGTCGAGGGCTCGATCGGCGTCATCGTGCCGGACGCCCGGCTGGCGCCGGTGCTCGCCGGGCTGCGCGCGGCCGGCGTCGAGGCCCACGCGCTCGACGAGGACGCCGACCCGGCCGTCGCGGTGGTGCCGGCGTCGGCGGCGAAGGGGCTCGAGTTCGACTCCGTCGTCGTGCTCGAACCGGCCGCGATCGTCGCCGGCGAGGTGTCGCGGGTCGACGGGCTGCGCCGGCTCTACGTCGTGCTCACCCGCGCGGTGTCCCGGATGCGCATCGTGCACGACGAGCCGCTGCCCGCCGAGCTGGGCGCGCTCGGCTCGCAGCGGTAGGTCGTCGGCTCCCCTGCCGGACCCGCCCCCAGTGACCCGGGTCACGGATATGGTAGGAACCCCTGGGTAGTCCGCGCGGTGCGCCACCCCTGTACCAACGGACTCCGGAGCGATGAACACGACCGACGGCCACCCCGTCCGGCGTGCACGCAAGGAGAGGTGCCGCATGTCTGAGCACGTATCACCTGAACACCTGCTGGCCGTGAACCCCGAGCCCGACCTCGTCCAGCTGCTCACGCCCGAGGGTCAGCGCGTCGAGCACCCGGACTACCCGCTGTCCATCACCGACGACGAGATCGGCGCGCTCTACCGCGACCTGGTCCTCGTCCGGCGCATCGACTCCGAGGCCATCGCGCTGCAGCGCCAGGGCGAGCTCGGCCTGTGGGCCAGCCTGCTGGGCCAGGAGGCCGCGCAGATCGGCGCCGGGCGCGCGCTGAAGCCGCAGGACATGGCCTTCCCGACCTACCGCGAGCACGGCGTCGCCTGGTGCAAGGACGTCGACCCGCTGACGCTGCTCGGGCTGTTCCGCGGCACCAACCTCGGCGGCTGGGACCCGAACGAGAACAACTTCAACCTGTACACGATCGTCATCGGCGCGCAGACCCTGCACGCCGCCGGCTACGCCATGGGCGTCGTGCGCGACGGCGACGTCGGCACCGGCGACCCCGAGCGCGACACCGCCGTCCTCGCCTTCTTCGGCGACGGCGCGTCGAGCCAGGGCGACGTCAACGAGGCGTTCGTCTGGGCCGGCGCCGGCAACCTGCCCGTCGTCTTCTTCTGCCAGAACAACCAGTGGGCTATCAGCGAGCCGGTCACGACGCAGAGCCGCGTGCCGCTCTACCAGCGCGCGAGCGGCTTCGGCTTCCCCGGCGTGCGGGTCGACGGCAACGACGTGCTGGCCTGCCTGGCCGTCACCCGCAAGGCCCTCGACGACGCCCGCAGCGCGCAGGGCCCGACGTTCGTCGAGGCGTTCACCTACCGGATGAACCCGCACACCACCAACGACGACCCGCGCCGCTACCGCCTGGGCAGCGAGGGCGAGACCTGGAAGCTCAAGGACCCGATCGAGCGGGTGCGGGCCTACCTCACGCGCGAGGCCGGCTTCGACCCGTCGTTCTTCGCCGGCGTCGAGGACGAGGGACGGGCGCTCGCCGAACGCATCCGCGCGGGCTGCCGCGCGCTGGCCGACCCGTCGCCGGCCTCGGCGTTCGAGCACGTCCACGTCACCATGACCGACGACCTGCGCGAGCAGCGCGACTCCTTCGTCGATTTTGTGTCGGCGGTGTCCGAATGACCGCGATGACGGTGGCGAAGGCCCTCAACGAGGGTCTGCGCAAGGCCATGGAGGCCGACCCCAAGGTTGTGATCATGGGCGAGGACGTCGGCAAGCTCGGCGGCGTCTTCCGGATCACCGACGCGCTGCAGAAGGACTTCGGCGAGGACCGGGTGATCGACACGCCGCTGGCGGAGTCCGGCATCATCGGTACGGCGGTGGGCATGGCCATCCGTGGATACCGTCCTGTATGCGAGATCCAGTTCGACGGCTTCGTCTTCCCCGGCTTCGACCAGATCGTCAGCCAGGTCGCCAAGTTCCACAACCGATCGGCCGGCAAGGTGCGGATGCCGATCACCATCCGCATCCCGTCCGGCGGCGGCATCGGGGCCGTCGAGCACCACAGCGAGTCGGTCGAGACCTACTTCGCGCACACGGCCGGGCTCAAGGTCGTCGCCTGCGCCAACCCGTCCGACGCCTACTGGATGATCCAGGAGGCGATCGCCGACGACGACCCGGTGATCTTCATCGAGCCGAAGCGGCTCTACCACGCGGCCAAGGCCAAGGTCGGGGCCGAACCGATCCCCTTGTACTGCGCGCAGGTCGTGCGTCCGGGGCGCCACGTCACGCTGGCCGGGTACGGCCCTACTGTGCCGACCCTGCTTGAGGCGGCAAAGGCCGCCGCGGCCGAAGGACTCGAGCTCGAGGTCATCGACCTGCGCTCGGTCTCGCCGCTCGACATCCCGACCGTCGTCGCGTCGGTGCAGCGGACGGGACGGTTGATCGTGGTGCACGAGGCACCGCAGAGCTTCGGCGTCGGCGCCGAGCTGGCCGCACGGGTCACCGAGGCGGCGTTCTACTGCCTCGAAGCGCCGGTCCTGCGGGTGACGGGCTACGACACCCCGTACCCGCCGAGCCGCCTCGAGCACGACTGGCTGCCCAACCTCGACCGCGTCCTCGACACCGTCGACCGCATCCTGGAGTACTGACGTGTCCGTCCAACAGTTCCGGCTCCCGGACCTCGGCGAGGGCCTCACCGAGGGCGACATCCTCGCGTGGACGGTCGCGGTCGGCGACACCGTCGAGGTCAACGACACGATCGCCGAGGTCGAGACGGTGAAGGCGGCCGTCGAGCTGCCCTCGCCCTACGCCGGCGTGGTCACCGCGCTGCACGCCGCGGCGGGCGAGACCGTACCCGTGGGTACGCCCATCATCTCGATCGAGGTCGGCGGCGATACTCCGGCCGAGCCGCCTGCCGCCGAGGATCTCGTACCGGCGCTGCCGACGGCGGGAGGGGTCGAGGACGAGCAGCAGCTGACACTCGTCGGGTACGGGCCGCGCGAGGAGACCGGAGGGCGGCGGCGCCGGCGGCGTCCCGAGGCCACCGTGGCCGCCGCGCAGACCAGCTTCAACATCCCCCCGGCCTCGGTGCCGCACCCTGCGCCCGCGCCCGCGGCCGTCGAACCGGCGCCGGTCACTGACTCCGGTTCGCGCGTCCTGGCCAAGCCGCCGGTGCGCAAACTGGCCAAGGACCTCGGCGTCGACCTGAACACCGTGGAGCCGACCGGACCATACGGCACGGTATCCCGCGACGACGTCCAGGCGGCGAGGTCGCGAGAGGGAAGTTCACCCGTCACCACACGCTCCCGCGAGACGCGTATCCCGATCAAGGGCGTGCGCAAGCACACCGCGGCGGCGATGGTCAGCTCGGCGTTCACCGCGCCGCACGTCACCGAGTTCATCACCGTCGACATCACCGCGACGATGGAACTGCGCGATCGGGTGGCCGCCCGCCGCGAGTTCCGCGACGTGAAGGTCTCGCCTCTGCTGTTCGTGGCCCGCGCGGTGCTGCGAGCGCTGGCCCGGACCCCGGAGCTCAACGCGACATGGGACGACCCCGCGCAGGAGATCGTCCTGAAGCACTACGTCAATCTCGGCATCGCCGCGGCCACCGAGCGCGGCCTAATCGTGCCCAACGTCAAGGACGCCCACGAGCTGACGCTGCTCGAGCTCGCCCGGGCCATGGCCGAGCTCACCGACACGGCACGAGCCGGTAAGGCGACGATGGCCGCCCTGACCGATGGCACGTTCACGATCAGCAACGTCGGCGTGTTCGGCGTCGACACCGGCACGCCGATCCTGAACCCGGGAGAGTCCGGCATCCTCGCGTTCGGCGCCGTCCGTCGGACACCCTGGGTCGTCGGCTCGGGGGCGGACGAGCGGATCGAACCGCGCTGGGTCACCCAGCTCGCGGTGTCGTTCGACCATCGCATCGTCGACGGCCAGCAGGGCTCGCAGTTCCTCGCCGAGGTCGCCGAGGTGCTGCGCGATCCGGGGTTGGCGCTGCTCTGACGTTGCGCCGGTTTGCTCGGCGTTCACCCGAACGTCCGGTAGGGGTCGGCTCGGACGCGGTACGTACGTGCTGTAGCCGGACCCCAGGAGCTGTCATGTCCCGTCGTCGTTGCCTCGCCGTACTCGCTGTTGCGGCCGGTGCCGTTGCCCTGCCGTCCGCCCCAGCGGCACACGCCAGGCCACCCCGTTCGTCGTCGCGGGCCTGCTCGCCCTCGACGTCCGCAGTCGGCTACAGCGACGCGCTGAACAAGCTCAGCTACGACGGGGCGACGCTGGGCGGGCTGTCGTCACTGGCCTACGACCGCCGCTCCCGCGCCTGGGTCTCGGCCGTCGACAACCACGCCTCGGACCCGGCGCGTATCTGGTTCGTCCGCGACCTCGCGTCACCGAAGGTGGTGCGCGACCCGCTGGTCCTGCGCCGTCCCGACGGCACGCCGTACACGGGGATGGACTCCGACAACGAGGGCCTGGCCGTGCTGCCCGACGGCGACTACCTCGTCAGCTCCGAGACCGAGCCGTCGATCCGGATCTTCGGCCGCGACGGCGTGCAGCGGGCGGCGCTGCCGGTGCCGGCCCGTTTCGCGGTCGCACCGGCCGGTGAGGCGACGTCCAACGCCACCCTCGAGGGCCTGTCGATCAGCCCGCGCGGCGACGAGGTCCTCGCCGCGATGGAGGGTCCGCTGTCCGGCGACACCAGCGCCAGCGACGCGACCGAGCACCGTTTCCTCGTCTACCGCGCCGACCGGCACGGCCGCTGGACGCTCACCAAGCAGCTCGCCTACCGCACGGACGCGGGCCAGCGGGTGCCCGAGGTAGCCCTGTACGGCGAGGACTCGTTCGTCGTCGAGGAGGCCTCGTTCGATGTCGCCACCGGCAACGACGTCCGCCTCTACGCGGTCACCGGGCTCGGCCGCGCGCGCGACGTCAGCGCCGTGCCCGACCTGGCCACCGCCGGCGGCGTGGCCGTGCGCAAGCGGTTGCTGGCCGATCTCGTCACCTGCCCGACGCTCGGCGCTCCGGCGCTCGAGACGCAGACCAACCCACTGCTGGACAACTTCGAGGGCCTGGCCGTCACCACGCCCCGGCTGCCCGGCGGCGTCCGCGGCCTGACCCTGATCAGCGACGACAACTTCAGCCCCACCCAGACGACCCGCGTGCTGAATCTGGCCGCCCGGCTGCCGTAGCTGCTCAGCGGCCTCGCCGGCGGCGCAGCACAGCGCGCACGCCGGCGTAGGCCGCCGCGGCCCACAGCAGCCCGGGCCCGACGACCAGGACGGGATCGAGGAGCTGGTGCCGGGTGTCGGCGCGGCCCTGGCCGAGCCGCGAGCTGACGCCGTGCCGCCCGATCTCGGCGCGCGGCCCGACCCTCGCTGAAGCGCCGGTAGGCGTACCGGCGGACGGCACCGGACAGCCCGCGGGTCGGGCATGACGTTCCGAAGACCGGCGTCAGGAACTTGTGCTCGATCGACCGCTCGCCGCGGCTGGTGCTCGGGCTGGCGCTCGGGGAAGTCCAGCGGGCGCCGGTGTCGGGGTGCTGCAGGCGCGGCACCGACGGCCGGTCGCGCGGGTCGAGATCGGCACCCCAGCCCGGGATCCGGGACCGCAGCTCGTCGCTGGACTCGGCGTTCGGTGGCTTGTCGGCCGTGTAGGTCATGGCATCCTCCGTCTCAGCCAGCGTCGGTGACGATGATCGGTTTGATGCAGCCGTCGAGCTTGGCCGAGAACAGGTGATAACCCTCGGCGACGTGCTCGAGCGGGATGCGGTGCGTGACGATGTCGCTCGGTGTGAGATAGCCGTTCCTGATGTGCTCGAACAGCCGCGGCCACTGGCGCTTGACCGGGCATTGGTTCATGTTCAGGGTCAGGCCCTTGTTCATGGCGTCACCGAACTTCACGGCGCTGAAGATCGGTCCGTAGGCGCCCATGACCGAGATCGTGCCGCCCTTGCGCACCGAGTCGATCGCCAGTTCAGCGCCACCGGCGACCCGCCCTGCAGCTTGAACTTGGCGGGCGTGACGTGTTGCAGCAGGTTGCCGTCGGCCTCGGCGCCGACGGCGTCGATCGCGACGTCGGCGCCCAGGTAGCCCGTCGTCTGCTTCAGCTCGACGACGATGTCGCGGTAGTGGGTGAAGTTGTAGGTCTCGGCGTGGGCGAAGCTGCGGGCCTTGTCCAGGCGGTAGTCGAGGTGGTCGATGACGATGACCCGGCCGGCGCCCATCAGCCACGCCGACCTGGCGGCGTAGAGCCCGACCGGGCCGGCCCCGAATACGACCACCGTGTCGCCCTCGGCGATGTCGCCGAGATGCGCGCCGAAGTAGCCGGTCGACAGCGCGTCGGTCAGCAGATGTTGAACGGCACCATCACCCGGTCGCCGACCTGCAGGGTCTGCACCGACGGCCCGACCTGGTCGACGACGCCGATGAACTCGTGCCCGAACGTCGTCCCGACCCGGGTGTCGGGCATCAGCCCGTGGTAGAGGTGCAGATCTGAACCGCAGATCGCTGCCCGGGTCACCCGGACGATCGCATCGTTCGGATGCTCGATGGTCGGGGCGTCCTTCTCCTCGACCCGGACCCCGTACGGCCCTCGGTACACCATCGCGCGCATGACTGCCGCCCGTCGTGAGGGAGCCGCCGGCCGATCGCGCTTCGATGGGGCCGCATCCCGGTGACCGGGAGCGCGCCGTAGTTTCCAGCGCACCCGCCCGCCGTCTTCGTGCTACCCATCGCGCGAGTGGAAAACGCCGCGCAGATCGGTTGAGAGCGAACGCTGAGCTGGCGGGGGCACGATCGAGTTGTCCCGATTCGTCTCTTCGCCCGGAGGTCGCAGTGTTCATCAACCAGACCCGTCACAGCATCCCGCGACGTGCCCTCGTGGCGACAGCAGCCGCGGTCGCGGCGGGCGTCGTTGCCACGCTGGCCGTCGCCCCGGCCGCGGGTGCGGCCACCGGCACGCCGATCGTCTACAGCGAGTCGGCCGTGGCCAGCGGCAGGCTCGACGGCGTGACGTTCACCAACGCCACGGTCACGGTGCAGCAGTCCAGCAACACCGCGAACGTCACCAACCAGGGAACCGGGTTCCCGCAGAACCGCACGGGGACGGTCACCGTGACAGTGGCCGGCGTCGGCACCGACACGCTGACCTACGGCAGCAGCTACGTGAACCAGGCCTACCAGGGCAGCGCGGACTTCGGCTTCAACGGCGGTAGCGGCTTCGCCTGGTGGGTCACCAACGCCAAGTTCGCCAGCTACAACCTCGACCGCGCGTTCGGCCCGGTCACCGGGCCGGCCGGCATCACCAGCCGCGGTGCGATCACGAGCAGGGGCGCCCTGACCTTGACCGCGTCGGGCACGGTCACCTTCAAAGCAACCACGTAGCGCACCGACAGCTGAAGGGTTCGCCGCGGCCACCGCGGTGAACCCTTC
>CAZZZE010000014.1:0-18486 GCA_964658365.1 uncultured Jatrophihabitantaceae bacterium | reverse complement strand
CCGTCGCCGAGCTCGGCGCCACCGTCGTGGACCCGAGCGAGACCGGGCAGCACGGGCCCTACGACGTCATCCTGGAACTGATCGGCGCGCCCAACATCCCCACCGACCTGGCGGCGCTGGGCGCCGGCGGGCGGATCGCGGTCGTCGGCATCGCGGGCGGGACCACCTTCGAGATGGATCTGCGCCTGCTCAGCCGCAACCGCGCGCGCATGCACGGGTCCGTGCTGCGCTCGCGGCCGCTGGAGGAGAAGGCAGCCGCCGCCCGGTTGGTCGAGCACCACGTCCTGCCGCTCATCGCCCGCGGCCGCATCACAGTGCCGATCCACGAGCAGTTCGCGCTGGCCGACGCCGCCGCCGCCTACGCCGCGTTCGCGGCGGGCGGCAAGTTCGGCAAGCTCGTCCTGATCATGCCGCCGAGCTGACGCGGGCGGCCCGGCCGAGCTGGACCCCGAGATCGTCCAGAGCCGCGGGCAGCTCGGTGACGTCGGACAGCACCGCGAAGGCGTAGAAGTCGGGCCGGACGATCACCACCTGCGCGTCGAGGTCGCGGAACCACAGGTCGTAGTCGTGGTCGTGGTCGCACACGGTTCCCGGCGCGCGGGTCGGGCTGAGCAGCACGACCGTGGCGTCGAGGTCGCGCAGCAACCGGCGGTGCTCGGGCGTGATCGCCGCCCGCTCGAACGCGCGCCGGCACAGCACCTGCCAGCCGGTGCCGACGACGTCGTCGAGGCGTCCGAGCCGGCCGTCCGCGTCGACGCGGGCCTGCAGCGCCAGCTCTCCGACGCCCGCTCGCAGCGAACCGTCGGGCTGTCGATGTAGGACGCCGTTCGTCAGCCCGGGAAGCACCTCGGGCACCTGGGTCAGCTCGGCCTCGGCGCGCAGCGTCCGGTCGCGCTCGGCAGCGACATCGGCGTCGGTGACGTCGAGGACCGCGCCGAGCCCGGTCGAGAGCTCGATGACCATCCGCGCATGCGCGCGCCGCTCGTCGACGTAGCGGTCGAGCAAGTCCTCCCCGGCGACGCCGCGCAGCACGTGGTCGAGCTTCCAGGCGAGGTTGTTGGCATCGCGCAACCCGGTGCACAGGCCCTGGCCCAGGAACGGCGGCATCAGGTGCGCCGCGTCACCGACGAGCAGGACCCGCCCGCAGCGCCAGTCCGTGGCGATCATCGCCCGGAACTCGTACACCGCGTGGCGGACCAGCCGGCTGGACTCGCGCGTGATGTTCAGCTGCTCGCTCAACGTCCAGACGACGTCCGGGCGGGCCATCTCCGTCGACTCCTCACCGGGCAGCAGCATGAACTCGAGGCGGCTGTGGTCGCGGCCGAGCCAGCGGGCCGCGGTGATCGGCCGAGCCGGGTCCAACACCTGGTTGGCGCCGGACCAGCCGAGGTCGACGTCGGGGTCGTGGTGCTCGAAGTCGCACACCAGCCAGCGGCCGCGGTAGCCCAGGTCGAGCCACTCCAGCCCGGCCAGCGACCGGATCGCGCTGTTGGCACCGTCAGCACCGACGACGTAGCGGGCCCGGACGACCCGGTCGGTCGAGCCGTCCGTGGCGCCCGTCGGCCGCACGGTCAGCGCCACGTGGTCGGCGTGCTGCTCGAGCCCGACCGCCTCGAGCCCCTGGGACACCGTGACGTTCGACCACGCACGCACACGCGCGTCCATGGCCTGCTCCAGCGTCGGCTGGTACACGCCGTAGTGGAACCGCCAGCCGCACGAACCCCAGCGCTGCATGGTGATCCCGGACATGACGTCAAGCGCGCTGTCCAGCAGGTTCTGGCCGGCCACCGGGACCAAGTCCGGCTCGAGGGCGTCCGTGGCACCGATCCGCTGCAGCATGCGCATGATCTCGTGGTCGATGTGACCGGCCCGCGCCAGGTGGTACAGCGTCGAATGGCGCTCGATCACCTCGACACGGTGCCCGGCCTGACCGAGAGTGGCGGCCAGCAGCTGCCCGACCGGGCCGTAACCGACCTGCACCACGTCGACGATGCCGTCCATCAGACGCTCCTCCGGCCTCGACGCCGAGGTGGGCGAGCTTGCCCCGGGCCGAGGCAGCCCTTCATCGCCCTGATAGTTAGATTTCTAACAGCCAATCCGCCGGGTCGTCAAGGGTGTTGGTCGCCCTCAGCGGACGACCGGCTGCCATTGCTTGTGAGTTGGGTACGTCGCGTATACGCTCACAATTAGACCCTTAATCGTTCGAGAGGACGCCGGCCGTGGCCACCCTGTCCGCACCCGCCACCCACGAACTACCCGAGCACGAGATCCCCGACGAAGCCGCCATCATCGCCGCCGTCGACGCCCTCACACCCGGCATAGCCGCCCGCCGCAGCGACACCTACCAGCAACGCCACGTTCCCGAGCAGACCATCACCGAACTCCAGAACGCGGGGCTGTTCCGCCTGCTGCAACCCCGACGCTACGGCGGGTACGAGTCGCACTACCGGGCCGTCATGCAGGTGACTGCGCGGCTGGCCGCCGCCTGCCCGTCCACCGGTTGGGTCTTCGGCGTGCTGACCGATCACCAGTGGATCCTCTCGCTCTACCCCGAGCAGGCGCAGGAAGACGTCTGGGCCCAGGACCGCGCTACCCTGATCTCCTCCAGCTTCGGCCCGCGCGCCACCGCCGAGAAGGTCGAGGGCGGCTACCGCCTCAGCGGCGAATGGTCCTTCTCCAGCGGCTGCGACCATGCCCGGTGGGCGATGATCGGGGCGTTCGTCAAGACCGGCACCGACGCGCCTGCGGTCTACAGCATGCTCGTCCCGATGACGGACATCGAGATCATCGACGACTGGGATGTTCTCGGCCTCAACGGAACGGGCAGTAAGACCCTCAAGCTCGTCGACGTCTTCATCCCCGAGCATCACGCCCTGAGCATGGACGAGCTCAACAGTGGCGCAGCGCCGGGCGTGGAGGTCCATCCCAACTACGCCATGACCCGCGCGCCGCGCCGCACCTTCACGGTGTTCACCCTGTCGCCGGTGATGGTCTCCGTCGCCCAGCAGGCCTTCGAGGTCGTCGTGGCCCGGACCCGCCTGGCCGTCAGCCGCGGCGTCCGGTTGGCCGCCGAGCAGAGCGTCCAGTTGAAGATCGCCGAGGCCGGCGCCCTGATCGACATCGCGGCCACCGTCATCACCGCCCGCTACGAGCAGGCCAGCGGCTACCTCGAGGCGGATGCCTTCCCCGAGGGCTTCGGGTTCCTCGTGCACCGCGACCTCGCCTACGCCACCGCCCAGCTGCGGCGCGCGGTCGAGATGCTGTGCTCGTTGAGCGCGGGGTCGGTGGTGTACAACCGCGACCCGCTGCAGCAGCTGCTACGCGACGCGATCACCGCGTCGTCGCATCGCGGCGTCAACTGGGAGGCCGCGGGCGGGGGCTTCGGCCGGTACGCGCTCGGCATGTCCTGACGGCCGCCACGCCCGACCCGCGGGCGGCGGCGACGCAGCGGTGCTTCGGCCGCTCCGAGGTCGGCCCGCTGTCCGGGATCGTCGTCGCCGACCTCAGCCGCGTGCTCGCCGGGCCCTACTGCACGATGCTGCTCGCCGATCTGGGCGCGACCGTGATCAAGATCGAGTCGCCGGACGGTGACGAGACCCGGTCCTGGCGGCCACCCGTCCACGACGGCGAGGCCACGTACTACCTGTCGGTCAACCGCAACAAGCACTCGATCGTGCTCGACCTGACCAATCCGGACGATGTCGCAACCGCCCGTGCCATCGTCGAGCGCGCCGACGTGCTGGTCGAGAACTTCAAGGCCGGCGGCTTGCGGCGCTTCGGGCTCGACTACGAGTCCGTGGCGCAGGCCAACCCGGCGATCGTCTACGCCTCCATCACCGGGTTCGGCAGCGGTGCGGGTGCCGGGTTGCCCGGCTACGACCTGCTGGTGCAGGCGATGTCGGGGATGATGGAGCTCACCGGCGACCCGGGCTCGACGCCGTTTCGTTCCGGCGTGGCCGTCTTCGACGTCGTGACGGGACTGCACACCGCGCTGGGCGTGCTGGCCGCGATCAACCACCGGCACGCCACCGGCAACGGGCAGCACGTCGAGCTCAACCTGATGATGTCTGCGCTGTCCGGGCTAGTGAACCAGACCGGTGCGTACGTCATCGGTGGCGTCGTCCCGCGCCGGCTCGGCAACGGTCACCCCAGCATCTATCCCTACGAGCCGATCGCGACCGCCGACGGCGAGCTTGTCCTCGCCGTGGGCAACGACCGGCAGTTCCAGCGCCTGTGCGAGGGCCTCGGCGTGGCCGACCTGCCTACCGATCCACGGTTCGCGACCAATCACCTGCGCAGCATCAACCGCGACGCGCTGCGGCCCCTGCTGGCCGACCGCCTCGCCGCGCGCTCCGCGCAGGACTGGTACGAGCAGCTGTCGCCGCTCGGGGTGCCGTGCGCACCGATCCTGGACGTCGCCGGCGGGGTAGACATGGCCGAGCAACTCGGCCTCGACCCGGTCGCGCACATCGCCGGCACCGGGATACCCACGGTGCGCCATCCGATCGGGTACTCGGCCGGCGGGGCGACGTACGACTTCCCGCCGCCGCAACTCGGAGCATCGACGCAACGGGTCCGCGAGTGGCTGTCCGCGACCGCTCCGGTCCGCCCGGCCGGCTCGGGTCCGACCGATTAGGACACTAACTGCCCGTCAGCACAGCATTGCCGTGTGGCTCTTGTAGAGTCTGGGCATGGGCGACGGCAGGCAGGAGATGGATCGGCTGCTCTCCGAGATGGCCGACTTCCGCACCAAGGCCGACGCCGTGTTCGGACCGCTCGACGCCCGGGCCACCGCGGCCGCAGCAGTGGTGTGGCGCCTGATCCGGGCCGCCTCGGTCATCGAGCACGAGTTCGAGGTGGGCGTGCACCGGCCGCTCGGCTGGAGCTGGACGGGCTTTCGGATCATGTACAACACCTACGTGCTGAAGAAGGTCGAGCCGTTCCGGCTGGCCATGCTGCTGGGTACCACGGCACCGAGCATCTCCAGCGCGCTGACCACGCTCGAACGCGGCGGTTTCGTCAAGCGCAGCCCGTCCGCGGTCAACGGCAAGATGGTGCTCGTATCCCTCACGCCGAAGGGGCGCCGCGCCGTCGAGAAGGTGATGCCCGCCCATCACGCCGCTGAGGACCAGCTGCTGTCCCGGCTGTCGGTCAAGGAGACCACGCAGCTGGCCAAGCTGCTCGACCGGTTGCTCACCGCCTGATCGGAGCGGACTTCAGGGCGCGACCATCGTGTTGCGCAGCAGTCCGACGCCGGCGATGCGCGTCTCCAGCACCTCGCCCGGCTTCAGGTAGAGCACCGGTTGGCGCGCCATCCCGACGCCCTCCGGCGTGCCGGTGAAGATCACGTCACCCGGCAGCAGCGGCGCCACCGCGCTGAGCCGCTCCACGAGCCCCGGAACCGAAAGGATCATGGCGCTCGTATCCGAGTGCTGGCGGACGTCGCCGTCGACGCTGCACTCGAGCGTCAACCGATCGGGTTCGTCCAACTCATCGCTCGTAACGAGCGCAGGGCCCATCGGCCCGAAGCCCGGATAGCTCTTGCCCAGGCTGAACTGCGGCAGCGGGCGCACCATCTGCACGACCCGCTCGGACAGGTCCTGCCCGACGGTGACGCCGGCAACGTGCGCCCACGCGTCGCGGGCGGCGATGCGATGCCCACCGACGCCGATGACGGCAACCAGCTCGACCTCCCAGTCGACGTTCTCGCTCGGCAGCACGACATCGGCGAACGGGCCGGTCAGGCAGGTGACGAACTTGGTGAACGTGGGCGGCACCGTCACCTGCGCGCCCACCTGGGCCTCCTCGGCATGCGCGCGGTAATTCAACCCGATGGCAAAGATCTGCCGCGGCGTGCCCACCGGGGCGCCGAGTGACTCGCGAGCGATCGGCTTGCCGTCCTCGGGCGGCTCGAGGTCACCTACCCAGCCGCGGAACTCGGCCCATCGCTCGAAGATCGGCTGCAGCTCGTGGGCGAAGCGGCCGTCACTGAGGGTCTCGACGTCCACGCCCATTACTGGGACGAGGTCGTCGTCGAGGGCTGTGACGAGGGTGGAACGGCCGTCAACGAGGGCCAGGCGCATGAGATTCCCTTTCAGGGTGTGGTGGTGGTGGTCGGCGAGCCGACCTGGACGCCGACGTCGCCGAACCCGGCGAAGTCGGCGTAGATCGTGTCGCCGGGCGAGATGGGCATCGCCCGCAGGAACGAGCCGGAGAGTACGACGTGGCCGGCCTGCATCTCGACGCCGAAGCTGCCCAGCGTGTTCGCCAGCCACGCGACGGCGGTGATCGGATTGCCCATCACCGCTGACGACACCCCGTCGGCCACCTTCTCGCCGTTGATCAGCAGCGAGCAGCCGACCGCCTCGACGTCGATGTCGGCCAGCCGGTGGGCGGTCTCGGAGATCACGACGCGGCCGCACCAGGCCGCGTCGGCGATGCTGTCGACGACGACCGGTCCCGGCCCGCGGGCGGTGTAGCGGCTGTCGACGATCTCGAGGGCCGGATGCACGGACTCGGTCGCGGCGACGACATCGGCAGGCGTGACGCCGGGCCCCCGCAGCGGCGCGGCGAGCACGAAGGCCAACTCGGCCTCGACCGACGCCCGGTTGAGCTCCGCGGCGGGGATGACACCGTCGGCCGGTACGAACCAGTCGTCGAACAGCGCGCCATAGTCGGGTTCGTCGGCACCGGCAAGCTCGCGCATGACCGCGGACGTCAAGCCGATCTTGTAGCCGAGGATCGTCCGGCCGTTGCGCAGCTTGGCTTCGGTGACGAACGAGGCGACCCGGTAGGCGTCGCGGGTGTCGCACCCGGAGTGCACCGCGGTGAGCGGTGCGATCGGTACGCGGGACACCTCCGCCCTGACGAGTTCGTCGGCGAAGGCGCGAGCCGCATCGTCGTTCAGCACCTGTGACGTCCAACCGCATCCATGCTCTAATTAGAGCCCTAATCATCACCTGCCGCAAGGTTGCTCCGCAGGAGGGCTCGCCAGATGACCACGCTCCAGTACCCCGACCGATCTGCCGCCGGCACGGACGACTCGATCGGGGTCGTCGACCCGGCCAGCGGTGAGGTGGTGGCCAGGGTCGGAGTTGTCTCCGCGGCCCAGCTGGAGGACGTGATGTCCGCGGCGGCCGAAGCGTTCACGCAGTGGCGGCTCGACGAGGTGCAGCGACGCACGGGCCTGCGCGCGATCGCCACCACCCTGCGCGCCGCGACCGACGAGCTGGCGGCGTTGATCACCACCGAGCAGGGCAAGCCGTTGCCGTCGGCGCGGGCCGAGGTCGAACGGACGGCCACTTGGTTCAGCTACTTCGCCGAGCTCGAGCTGCCGTACTCGGTGTTGCGCGACGACGCGTCGGCGTTCGTGCACGTGACGACCCGCCCGCTCGGTGTCGTCGCCGCGATCACGCCGTGGAACTACCCGCTGATGCTGGCGTCGTGGAAGCTCGCACCGGCCCTGCTCGCGGGCAACACCGTGGTGCTGAAGCCGTCGCCGTTCACCCCGCTGGCCACTGCCCGCATGGGCGAGCTGCTTGCCGAGGTACTGCCGCCGGGAGTACTGCAGGTGGTCGTCGGCGGTGACGACCTGGGCCGGCAGCTCACCGCCCATCCGCTGACCAGCAAGATCAGCTTTACCGGCTCCACCGAGGGTGGCCGCAGCGTCGCCCTCGCGGCGGCGGCCGGGCTCAAGCGGGTTACCCTCGAGCTGGGCGGGAACGACCCGGCGCTGGTTCTGCCCGACATCGACCTCGACACACACGCGGTTCGCCTGTTCTGGTCGGCTTTCTGGAACAACGGGCAGGTCTGTTCGGCGGTCAAGCGCGTCTATGCGCCGCGCGAGCGTTATGACGAGGTCGTCGCGGCGCTGAGCGCCGTCGCCGAGTCGCTGCGCGTAGGGCCCGGTACGAGCGCCGACACCCAGCTCGGTCCGGTCAGCACCGCCCCGCAGATCGAGCGGGTGGCCGGCCTTGTCGAGCGTGCGGTCCACGACGGCGCGCGGGCAGCGACCGGCGGTCACCGCATCGGTGACGGCGGCGGGTACTTCTACGCGCCGACGATCCTGGCCGGCGCTCGCGACGGAATGTCCGTCGTCGACGAGGAGCAGTTCGGGCCGGTGCTTCCGGTGGTGGCCTACGACCGCCTCGAGGACGTCGTCACGCAGGTGAACAGCTCGACCTACGGGCTGGGCGCCTCGGTGTGGGGCGCGGACACCGACCGGGCCGAACAGGTCGGTGGGCAGCTCGACTGCGGCACCGTGTGGATCAACCATCACCTGCTCGTCGAACCGAACCAGCCGTTCGGCGGAGCCCGGTCGAGCGGGATGGGCACCGAGGGCGGCCAGTGGGGACTCGCCGCGTTCACCGAGCCACAAACCCACTACCGTGCCAGGGACTGAACCACGATCGCACGGGGTGACGCGATGAGCAGCAGACTGCAGGCCGTCCTGGCCGCGGGTGACACCGCGTACGGCGCGTTCCTGATGCTGCGCAGCGACCCGGTTGCTGTCGAGATCATCGCCAAGCAGGGCTTCGACTACCTCTGCATCGACATGCAGCACGGCCTGGCCGACTTCGACACGACGGTGGGCCTGCTGCAAGCCATCACCCACGGCGACGCGACGCCGCTGGTGCGGGTGCCGAGCCTGGACGACGCGGTGATCGGTCATGTGCTCGACGCCGGCGCGCAGGGCGTCATCGTCCCGATGATCAACTCCGCCGACGAGGCCCGGGCCGCGGTACGGGCCTGCCGCTACGCACCCGACGGCACCCGCAGCTTCGGACCGCTGCGCGCCGGCAGCCTCTACCCGGGCTACTACCCGGACGTCGCCGCCTCCGTCCTGTGCATCCCCATGATCGAGACCGCCGATGCCCTGCGCGACGTCGACGACATCGTCGCGGTGCCCGGTGTCGCGGCGGTCTACCTCGGGCCCTCGGACCTGTCTTTGGCGCTGGGGCTGCCGCCCGCCAACGACTCCCCCGACACAGCCTTCGTCGAGGCGCTGGACACCGTGGTGGCGGCGTGCGACCGGGCCGGCGTGACGCCCGCCGTGCACGCCAATGCCGGACTCGCGGCGGCCCGCCGGGCCACCGGGTTCCGGATGATCACCGTGGCGACCGACATGAGCGCGCTCGTGGCAGGTACCGCCGGCGACCTCGCCCGGGCGCGGGGCCCGGCCTGATCAGCCGCGAACCGCGGCAACCAGATCAGTGGCGGCCCGGCCGAACAGCGACGCGTCGTTGCTGACCATGACGAAGGCGTAGCCCCGCTCGATCGCGGCGCGGGCGGCGTCGGCGGTGCCGACCGCCGTCCCTACCGGGATCTGCGCCGAGGCCGCCGCCGACAGCACGTGCTCGACCGCGGCGCGGATCGTCGGGTCGGTGGCGGGCAGGCCGCTGGACATCGTGAGGTCCCCCATGCCCACGAACACGGCGCCTAGGTCGTCGAGGTGGAGGATCTGCTCCACGTCCTGCAGGACGGCCAGGTCCTCGAGCTGCAGGCAGCGCAGCACCTCGCTGTTGCCGTGGGCGAGATAGTCGGCCGTCGCCGTCTGCCCCCACCGCCCGGCGCGGGAGGTGATCCCGAGGCCCCGTTCGCCGCGCGGCGCGAAGATCATTGACGACAGCGCGCTCCGCGCCCCGTCCGGTGACTGCACCCGAGGCACCAGCAGCCCGTCAGCGCCGGAATCCAGCAACCGTTGGACATACCCGCCGGTATGGTCAGGCAGCCGGACCAGGGCGGCCAGACCGGCCCCCTGTGCCACGACGATCGCCCGGTAGGCCGACTCCAGCGACATCGGGCTATGTTCGAGGTCGATGACGACGTAGTCGAAGCCGGCGTGCGCGATCAGCTCGACCGTCTCCACGGCCGGGATCTTCACCCACGTGCCCAGCAGCGCCGCCTCGCGGTCGCGCAGTCGGGTGACGAACCCGGTCATCATCGGGCCCGGCGCGCGGTCGCGTCGGCGGTGATCGCCGACGCCGTGCGGCTCAGTGCGGCAGCGATCCGCTCGGTCTCCGCGCTGCCGACGCCGGGCCGGATGTGCAGCGCGTTGAGTGCCATCACAGGCGCGCCGAGCTCGTTCAGCACCGGCACCGCGACATGGTGCAGACCGTCGACCCCAGCCGAGTCGAGGTCCGGCGGGTCGTAGGCGTCCAACTCGTCGAGGAACCGGCCGAGCGCCTGCCGGCGAGTCGACGGATCGGATTCGGCCCATTGATCCAGCGCCGCCGACAGCTCGCGGTCGAAGTTGCCGCTCACCGAGTACCCGCGCGCCCGGATGACGGCCAGCGAGCTGCGCACGTGCTCCTCGGTGAGGCGCGAGGTTCCCCCCAGCCGGGCGAGCCACGCGTCGACCACCTCCGGGGCCGAGAACGCCATCAGCACCGAGCCGATCGGCGGGACAAGCGGCAGGCGCCACCCGACGCGCGACGGCGCGGTCGAGGAATGTGGCGCGCCGACACCGGCCATCACCACCGACTCGTCCTCGGTGAAGCACTGGGCGGTGAGTTCCAGTTCGAGCTCGGCCGAGAGCCGTTCCATGTGCGGGCGCGCGATGTCGACGAACCGCAGCAGCCGGACGAGGTCCGGGGCCGTCGCGACGCCGAGCGAGGACGGGGTGAAGCGCCCGTACCCGCCCTGGAAGAACAGCAGCGGCAGCTCGGTGCTGCCGATCGACAGCTCGCGCACGGCGCACAGCGCGATGGCGTGGTCGCCGGCGGGGTGTGCCTCGACGAGCTCGGCGTCGATCCAGGCGACGACGCCGTCCAGGATCGGGGCCCCGCTGCCGGCCGGGTGCCAACCGATGCCACTGAACCGGTCGTCGCCGGGCGTGGCGAAGCGCCGGCAGACGTCTTCCTGGTCAGCACTGAGCACGTTGATCACGAGCGCGTGTGCCCGCTGCAGCGCGGCAAAGGTTCGCGACGTGCGGGTCGGCAAAAAGGCCACCAGCGGCGGATCGAGCGAGACCGAGGTGAAGGACCCGATCGTCATCCCGATGGGTTCGCCGCGGTCGTCGAGCCCGGTCACCACGACCACCCCGGTGGGGACGTGACCGAGGACGTGGCGGAAATGATCGGGCGACACGCGCCCGGGGCCGGGCTCCGTCGCGACGGCGGTTTCGGCCTCAGCCATGCGTACACCTCAATCGGGAAGTTAGTCGATTAGAACCCTTACTCATGGGCGGGTCAATGCTTTGACCTGCACAAGCAGTATAGTTAGAGTCCTCATCAACATTCATCGGTCGAGGAGCGTCGCATGCTGCGATCCGGCGAGCAATACCTGCAGGGCCTGCGTGACGGGCGCGAGATCTGGATCGAGGGCGAACGCGTCACGTCGGTGCCCGACCATCCGCTGTTCAGCGGCATGGCGCACTCCATCGCCGAGCTGTTCGACCAGCAGCTGGACCCGGCCCTCACCGACCAGCTCAGCTACACCGAAGACGGCGGCGACGAGCGGTTCGCGCTGTCCTACCTGCAGCCGCGGAACGTCGACGACCTGCGCCGACGACGCGAGGCCGTGGCACTGCGGGCCCGACTGCACGGTGGCATGCTCGGCCGCGGCCCGGACTTCATGAACTGCATGATGACCGCGTACGCGTCGGCCGCCGAGCACTTCGGCCAGGGCGGTCAGCGCTACGCCGACAACGCCCGCGCCCTGTGGGACCGGCTGCGTCGCGAGGACCTCGTCATGACGCACACGCTGCTGCACCCGCAGCGCGACCGGTCGACGACCAACCCGACCGCCGGCGAGGAGGAGAACGCCGCCCGCATCGTCGGCGAGACCGACGAGGGCTTCATCGTCCGCGGCGCCCGGATGCTCGCGACCCTCGCCCCGTTCTCCGACGAGATCGCGGTCTTCCCGTCCGGCTCGCGGCACCTGCCCGACAGCCCGGAGGCCAAGCAGTTCGCCTTCGCGTGCCTTCTCCCGGTTGCCACGCCGGGGCTGCGCTTCCTGTGCCGGCCGTCGCTGACCCCGCCGGGCGGCCGGGTCATCGATCACCCGCTGATGTCGCGCCTCGACGAGATGGACTGCGTCGTGGTCTTCGACGACGTCCTGGTGCCGTGGGAGCGCACGTACATCTATCAGGACCCCAAACTGACGATGCTCGCCGCCGCCGGGGTTCAGGGTCACAGCGCGAGCCAGACGGCCGTCAAGGACCTGGTGAAGACCGAGTTCCTGCTGGGTATCGCCTACCACTTGGCCGAGGCGACGAACATCATCCAGTTCCCGAATGTGCTCAACGAGATCAGCACGCTCGTGCAGACCGCCGAGGTCGTACGCGGGTGTGTGCTGGGTGCGGAGGCCGCGGCGACGCCGGGCCCCGACGGGACCGTTGTCCCGAACGCGCAGATCCTGCGCGCCGAGCGCAGCTACTACCTGCAGGCCTTCCCGGAGCTGCTGCGTGTGCTGCAGGTCCTCGGCGCGGGCGGCCTGATGATGACCGCGCCCGCGGCCGACGTCGAGGGCGACCGCGCCGGTGACTTCGCCGAGTTCTACCAGGCAGCGAATCTCGACGCCGACCGGCGCATCGAGCTGTACAGCCTGGCCGCCGACGCCGCGATCTCCGGGTTCGCCGGCCGCCAGACGCTCTACGAGCGGTTCTTCGCCGGCGACCCGTGGCGCCTCAACGCCATGACGGCCGACAAGTACCCGGGCCGGGCGGCCGTCACGGCGCAGGTCTCGGAGTTCCTCGACCGCACCCGCAAGTGGGACACCGTCCTGCGCGGCTGACCGACCGGTAGGGGCGTCAGCGGCGCGGGAAGCGCGGCGCTGCGCCGGCCACGATGCGGTTGCGCACCACGCCCAGGCCCTCGACGCGCACCTCGACGACGTCACCGTCCTGCAGCGGCGGGCGCGAGTCCGCACCGTGGCGCGCCCAGTACTCGAACAGGCATCCGTTGGCGCAGGTCCCGCTGCCGAAGACGTCGCCGGGGCGCACGTCGGCGCCCTGCGAGGCGAAGGCGATCATCTCCCCGAACGTCCAGGCCATGTTGGCCGTCCGGTCGCTGCCGAACACCTCGTCGTTGATGCGGATCTCGATGCCCAGGTCGAGCACGGCACCGCGGCGGTAGGGCTCGAGCTCGTCGGCGGTGACGAGGTAGGGACCCAGGGTCGTGGCGAAGTCCTTGGCCTTCACCGGCCCCAGCCCGACCTCGCGCTCGCGCACCTGCAGGTCGCGCGCGGACCAGTCGTTGAGCACCGTGTAACCGACGATGCATTCCGCGGCCTGCTCGGGATCCAGGTCGCGGCCCGGGCGGCTGATCACGGCGGCGACCTCGGCCTCGAAGTCGAGACGCCGGCTGCCTGGTGCCCGCGGGACATCGTCGAAGCAGCCGATGACGGCGTAGGGATTCGTGAAGTAGAAGACCGGCTGCTCGAACCACAGCGCCGGGATCTCCGCGCCACGAAGGGCGTAAGCGGGTGCGATGTGCTGCTCGTACGTCATGTAGTCGCGGATCGTTGGCGGCTGGGTCACTGGCGGCAGCAGACGCACGCCATCGAGGTCTACCCGCGGCAAAGTGGAGTCCAGCGCCTCCGAGCCCGCGTCGGTCAGGGCGTCGGGGTGGGTCTGCAGCAGCGACAGCACGCTGGAGCCGGGGCGCAGCCCGACCACGTGATCGCCGTCCAGTACGCCCGCCCGGACCTCACCTGCGTACTCGTAACTGACGAAGCGCACCTCAGGTGCCCTGGGCGGCGCTGCTCGGCACCGGCGTCAATGCGGGGCGCATCTGCTCCCGTCGAGCCGCCGACGAACCGGCGCCATTCGCGGTCGCGGCCTCGGTGAGCGGCGGCTGGTGGCCCCAGGGTCGGGTCGTGCGCGCCGCGCGCGCGGCGTCCCAGGTGCTTTCGTCCACCTCGAAACTGCCCCACCCGATCTCGAGCTCGAAATCGTCCGGGGTCTGCACGTAGATCGAGACGACGCCGTCGGTCGGGTGCCGGCCGAAGTCACGCGTCAGCGAGCACCCTGCGCCCAGCAGCCGGTCGCGGACCAGACCGAGCTCGTCCAGCGTGTCGACCTCGATCATCAGGTGCCGCAGCGCCGGACGCTCGAGTCCGGGCCGCTCCAGGAACGCCAGCGTGTGGTGGCGCTGGTTGCACCGCAGGAAGTCGATCGGTCCGCCGATGATGCCCTGGTCGCTGATCCGCATCCCGAACACGTCGCAGTAGAAGGCGCGGGCGGCGGCGAGGTCGGGGACGGTGTGCGTCAGGTGCCCGAAGCCCATCAGTCCCGTACGGAACCGGGTCTGCGTCGGCGACACGAACGGGCTGCGGATCACCGGCCGCGGGCCCCAGCACAGCTCGCTGCGCAGGCCGAGCGGGTCGGTGAAGGCGGCGACCTCGGTCATCCCGCGGTCCAACGCCACCTCGGGCGTCGACACCACGTCGAGCCCGAGGGCGCGCAACCGCTCGGTCATCGCCTCGAAGTCGGCGCGGCCGGCGAGCTCCCAGCCCGCGACGTGTGCGGGCACCTGACCGGGGACGACACCGATTCGCGACGAGCGCTCGTCCAGGCGCAAATCCGTCCCGCCGTCCGCCCGAACCGAACCGCCTTCCTGCATGCCGATCGCGGCGCCCAGCTGGCGCCAGCCCTCGACGTCGCCGGACGTCAGCAGCACGTAGGCGAGCTGCGCCACCCCGGGGGAGGACGAACTCACTGCCCGGCCGACTGTGGCATCGGGTACTCGTCGGCGTTGCGGACGAAGCCCGGCTTGCTGGAGAAGTCGACGCGCGGCGGTCCGAAGATGTCGACGAGCTGCCACCGGCTCGAGTCGCCGACGGTCTCGCTGGTGTGGATGACCTGCGTCGGGAACACCACGGCCGACGGGCTGCCCAGGGCGATGTGCTCGTCCTCGTGCCACACCGACTTGTCGGGCGTCCACGGGTAGCGGGCGTGGTGCACGAAATCTCCGGACAGCGACAGCGAGCACTGCTCGTGGTCGTCGTGCGAGTGCGGCGAGAGCTGCGGGCGCGGCACGGTCCGTACCGGGAACACGTTCACCATGAAATTCCGGCTACGGAAGATCCGCCCGAGAATGCCCTCGCGGATCGGGTAGTCGTCCACGGCGTAGACCCGCAGGCGGTACCCGTCGGTGGGCATCGGCCAGGGCTCCAGCGGGGCGGTGTTGGCCGGCCGCGTGGCGTACCGCTCGGCGTTGCTGGCCGCGGCGGCCAGCTCGGGCGCACCGGCCGCGGGCAGGACCCGGGTCAGCCAGCCCGCGCCGACCGCGGTGAAGGAGTAGCTGCCGGGCGGCACGATCACGACGCTCAGTACCGCGACGTCTGCCTTCTCGTCACCGGCCCGCACCACAAAGGAGGAGTCCGGGTGCACGAGGGCGATCCACTCCTCGTCGCTGCTGCCGTCGATGACCACGCCGGCCTGCGCGGAACTGGACGCGACGACGAAGTTCGCCGCCCGGACGACCCAGGTGTCCAGGCCGGCCGAGCGCAGCTGCGGATCCTCCTGGGTGATGGGAAGGGCGGACGTCTCCAGCAATGCGGTCATGGTCTGTGCTCCTTGCGGACGGGGGCGGACGTGATGCCGGTCAGTGGGCGGGCTCGGGCGCCGGCACCGCCGCGAGACCCTTGCTCAGGAACGCGGTGTCGAGCTCGCTGAACGCCTCGGGCTGCTCGAAGGGCACCCAGTGCCCGGCGTCCTCGAACGTGATCAGGCGGACGTTGGGCAGGCCGCCAATCAGGTAGTCGCCGCCGTGCCGGCCTGTCGGGTCGTGACCGCCCCAGATCACCAGCGTCTCGCAGGTGATCTTGGCCAACCGCTCGGGAGTCAGCGCGTCGCGCTGGTAGAACTCGACGTTGGCCGAGGCCAGGATGTTCTCGAGGTGGGCGCGGAAGTCGGGGTCCTGGTAAATCGCGTACCGGGCCTCGACCAGCTCGTCGGTCAGCGACGCCGGGTCAGCCACCACGGCGGCCAGCCGGCGGCGGGTGCCCTCGGGGTCGTCGTCGAACACCGACTCGCGGGTGAGCTTGTAGAGGAAGCGCTCGACGATGTCGGGGTCGAGGTTGGGGTCGCCGGCGGGCACGACGAGCGTCAACCGGTCGACGCGCTCGGGGTGCTCGGCGGCGACGTACGCGCCGGTCCAGCCGCCCTGCGAGATGCCGACGATGTGCGCCTTCGGGATGTTCATCGCGTCGAGGTAGTCGATGACGTGCTGGGCCAGCCGCTCGACGGTGTAGTTCTCGTCCGGACGGTCCGTCCAGCCGTGCCCGAGCATGTCGATGGCGTGCACCTGGAAGTGCTCGGCGTGCGCGGCGATGGTCGGGATGTAGGTCTCGAGGTGGCCGGTGATGCCGTGCAGGAAGATCAACGGCTCACCGGACCCGGCGATCAGGGTGCGCGTACGGACGCCGCCGGCGTCGACGTAGCGCAACTCGTGGGGCAGGCGGCCGAGCTGGGTCCAGAAGGTCACGGGTGTCGTCTCCTCGTTCGGGGTGGGATGGTCAGCCCAGTGGGCCGGGAAAGGTCTGGTCGACGTAGGTGTCGGACAGCGCGTCGAGCGTCTCGGGCCAGCCGACGACCGGGGGCCGGCGCAGCTCCTGCGGGCGGGGACGACCGTCCCAGCCGAGCTGCTCCATGTAGTAGTACAGCTGGACGAGATGGCCGTCGGCGTCCTGTACGTGGGCCGCGACGTCGATGCCGGGATAGAACTCGCGCGGCAGGTCCAGCGACCGGTAGCCCTTGCCCTCGAGGAACTGCACCGCGGAGCGAAGTTGCCGGTAGCTGCCCACCTCGATGCCCAGCGCGGCCAGCGTGGTGTGCGCCGAGAGCCCGAGGTGCTCGCGCAGCGCAATGGGGTACAGCGCGAGGCTGTGGTGCTCGGCGCCGTGGCGCAGGAACACGCAGCGGTGCCCGTCGATCTCGGTGGCCTCGGTCAGCTCGAAGCCGAGCAGCCGGGTGTAGAAGTCGAGCGAGGCGTCCACGTCGGCGACGAACAGCTGGACGGGCCCCATCTTGGTGACCTTGAACGGCCGCTCCAGCAGGACCCCGCCGACGTCGTGCTGCTGCTCGACGTGCGGGGGCCGGAACCCGGAGTCGACGTCGATGCCCTTGGCCTGCGCCTCGGCCACCTCGGCCCACTCCGAGGGCTGCGGGCGCTCGGGCTCGTCGTTGAAACCGCGGTAGTGCATCGCGTGCGGCTTGCTCGAGCGCTGCCAGCCGATCTGCTCGATGCCGTAGTAGAGCTCGACGGTATAACCGTCGGGGTCGAGGAAATAGACGTGCCAGTTGCTGCCCGGCATGTCGCGACCGACCCGGACGACCTCGACACCCTCGCTCTTGAGGAAGTGGTAGCCCTCGATCACCTCGTCGAGCGTGCCGACCTGCCAGGTGATCTGGTTGCTGGTCATGTGCGGGTCGTGGTTCGGCCCGTCGAGCACCGAGAACGATTTGTGCACGAGCAGCAGCGAGTGGTGATCGCTGCTGTAGGTCGTGAAGATCATGCGGGGGTCCGACATCTGCGCCAGCAGCCCGTGCGCCTCGGGCGGCAACAGCTCCGCCGCCGTCACCGAGTCGGTGATCGAGAAGCCAAGGGCGTCGCTGTAGAACGCGATGGCCGCGTCGAGATCGTCGAAATAGAGGCCGAAGTGGCCGAGCCGGCGGATCCGGAACGGCCGGGCCATCTCTATGCCGCCGACATCGTAGGTAGTGGAAGTGTCCGTCACAATATGATTAGAACTCTCATTGTGGAGCCGTGTCAAGGAACGCCCGGGCGCGGCGGGCAGCCCCTCGAGTTCCCTTGACCAGCGCTTCCGCAGATAGTTATGGTTCTAATTATTGAGGTCCGATCGGGCGGCCTCGAGCGACCGGAGGGCAGCAGCATCATGACGGATCCTGCACCGCGGACCGGCGACTCAGCGGCCCGCGTCGAGGTCGTTTGCCTGTCGCACAGCCCCGGGATGGCGGTCGATCGGGCCGAGCTCGAGGGTCAGACGTTCCGCAAGGCGCTCAGTGAGATCGCCGCCGCGGTGCGGACCTACGACCCCACCGAGGTCGTGGTCTTCGGCGCGGATCACCGCCGCGCGCTTGGCGCCATCGCGCCGTCGATCACGGTGGTCGAGCGAGCGCGCGGCTTCGGCGACTGGGGCCTGCCCGAGGACGACTACCCGGTCGACGCCGAACGTGCCGGCGTACTCGCCCAACATCTGATCGACGCCGACTTCGATATCGCCGTCGGCCACGACATCCGCCTCGACCACGGGTTCGGCCTGACTCTGTCCCAGCTGTTCGGGTCCGTGGCCAGCATGCCGGCGACGCTGCCCGTGATCCTGAACTGCCTCGACGCCCCGATGATTTCGATGCGTCGCGTGGTGGCTGTGGGCCACGCCGTGGGCGACGTCCTGCGCGGTTCGCTCGCCCGGCCCGGGGCGCGCGTGCTGGCGCTGGCCAGCGGCGGGCTATCGCACACCCCGCCCCTGGCCAAGCCGGGTACGCCCCGGCGCGACCCGGCAGTGATCGCCCGGCTCATG
>CAZZZE010000013.1:1690-19248 GCA_964658365.1 uncultured Jatrophihabitantaceae bacterium | reverse complement strand
CGACGACGTGGCCGAGCCGGCGATCTTGCTGGCGGAGCTGCTACTCGAGCCGGTGGTCGAGGAGCAGAGCGCCGTGAGCTGGGTACCCAGCGCGCCGCAGAGCTGATCGGTGAGGTTCAGGTTCAGGACGAGAGCCAGGTTCGCGTAGTCGCCCTTGACGAACTGCCGCGACGTGCCCAAGGGGAAGGGGAACGTCCCGGCGATGCGCAGCGCCTTGGGCAGGTTCGAGCCGGCCGCGGTCAGCTGCTTCAACGGTTCGGTGAGCGACTTCAGCGCGCTGACGAAGTCTGTCTGGGTGGAGTTGATGACGCTGGTGGCGACCGTGCCGAGGTGCGACAGGCTCGACAGCAGGCCGGTCAGCTTGCCCTCCTCGTCCGAGAGCACCTTCAGCGCGGCCGGATAGGTGTCCAGCGCGTCGGTGATGATGCTCTTCTGGCGGTTCAGGGTCGCGGCCAGCGTGTTGACGTCGTCCAGCGCCGTCGTGATCTTGCTCTTCTGGTTGTTGAGCGTGCCGACGAAGGTGTTCAGCTGGCCGATGAGGTCCTTGATCGCGCCCTCGTTGCCCTTGAGCGCGGTGTTGAGCTCGCGGGCGATGACCTGGATCTGCTCGATGCCGCCCTGGTTCAGCAGCAGCGACAGCGCACCGAGAACCTGCTCGACCTCGGGCGCCGACCGGGTGCGCGAGAGCGGGATGCTGTCCCCGCTCCGGAGCTTGGTGGTGGACGGTGCGTTCAACGGCTGCTCGAGGGCGACGTACTTCTCACCGAGCAGCGAGGTCTGGCTGACCTCGGCACGCGCGTTGGCGGGCAGCGAGACGCGGGAGTTCACCTGCATGGTGACCTTCGCCTTCCACCCGTCGAGCGTGACCTTGGTGACCTTGCCCTCGGCGATGTCGTTGACCTTGACGGCCGACTGCGGCACCAGGTCCAGGACGTTGTCGAAGTGGGCGGTGATCGTCATCGGGTGGCTGCCGAGGTCGGCGCCGCCGGGCAGCGGCGCGCTGTACAGGCCCTGGAACCCGCAACCCGACAGCACCACGCTGGCCACGGCCAGCATTGCCAGGACGACCCATCGCGGGCGATGTATCGCGGTCATGATCCCGAGCTCCCGGTCAGGCCGTTGGTGAGCAGGCCCGTGCCGTTCCCGGTGGAGCTGGTGCCGCCGCTGGTCGCGTTCCCGGTGATGACCCCGCCGAGCGACGGTGCGGTCGTCCCGCCGCCGAAGAGGTCGAGGATCTTCGACAGGTCGACGCCGCTGGTCTTGCTGCCGAGCACCGATGTGCAGGTGCTCTTCAGCGTGGGCGTGAGCGTGGTGACCGACAGCAGGCCGCTGAGGACGCTCTGACTGATCAACTCGCAGAACGACACCGGGTTGGTGAGCGAGGACAGGTTGCTGCGGGTGGCGATCCCGCCGACCGACGGCGCGTAGGCGTGCACGATGTTGGCCAGCGCCACCGGCGCCACGGCGAGCGTCTCCTCCAGCGAGCCCTTCTCCTTCACCAGCACGTTGGTCACCGTCGTGAGCCCGGTGATCGTGGTGTGCAGCTTGCTGGCGTTCTTCTTCACGAAGCTGCCGACGTTGTTCAGCGCGATGCCCAGATCGTGCAGGGCCTGGCCGAGGTCGGAGCGCTCGCTGGCCAGGTCGCCGGCCACCTGCGCGAGCTGGGTGTTGAACAGCTTGACCTGGCCGTCGCTGCTCTTCAGCGCCTTGGTGAACGTCTGCAGGTTCGACACCGTCTGGAACAGGTCGCCGCGGCTGCCGGACAGCGTCCTCGCGGCCTTCGACAGCTGGGTGATGCTGTTGCCCAGGGCCGCCCCGTTGCCCTTGAGGTTGGCGGCCGACACCGTGAGCAGCGTCGAAAGGGCCCCGCTGCTCTTGCCGCCCTTGTTGGCGCCGGTCGGGCCCAGCGCCACCGACAGCTGGTTGAGCGAGGAGTAGATGTCGTCGAGCTCTGCCGGACCCGACGTGTTCTTGTTCGCGATCGTGCCGCCGTCGCGCATCACCGCGCCCTTGGTGTAGACGGGCTGCAGCTGGATGTAGCGGTCGGAGACCAGGGAGTTGGCCACCTCGACCCCCTGCACCGCCGCCGGCAGCTTGTAGGCGGCGTCGTAGGACATGGTCACCTTGACGCCGGACGTCCCGGGCTTGACGCTCTCGACGGTGCCCACGTTGACGCCCAGGATCTTGACCGGCGTCCCGACGTAGATCCCGACGGCCTCGTCGAAGTTGGCGGTGACCTTCTTCTCGCCCGACCCGCGGAAGTAGA
Organism: uncultured Jatrophihabitantaceae bacterium; assembly: GCA_964658365.1. Taxonomy (GTDB): domain Bacteria; phylum Actinomycetota; class Actinomycetes; order Mycobacteriales; family Jatrophihabitantaceae; genus Jatrophihabitans. The sequence goes on along the minus strand of CAZZZE010000013.1, from coordinate 16,982 downwards.
CGTAGTACACACCGGTGCCGGCGATGGCCAGCACCACCACGAGCACGACGATGCGCCCCATGCTCTTCGTCAGAGCCTTCATCATCCGGTCCCCGTGGCCAGGCCGGCGACGCCGGCGACGCTGAGGTTCTGGATGTAGTTGTCGAACCAGCGGCCGTTGCCGATGACGTTGTTGAACACCCGGTAGAACGGCCCGAGCAGGGCCAGGCCGCGGTCCAGGCTGTCCTGGTTGTCGTTGAGTTGCTTGAGCACCTTGTTCACCTGCGTCAGCAGCGGGTCGAGCGTCTTCTGGTTGTCGGCGATCAGCCCGCTCAGCTGGAGCGACAGCGTCTGGGTGTTGATCAGCAGCGAGTGGATCGCGTCGCGGCGGGCGTTGAGCTCGTTGAGCAGCAGGTTGCCGTCCGAGAGCAGGGTCTGCAGGTCCTTGGAGCGCTCGGCGAGGACGCCGGTGACGTCCTTGGTCTTCGACAGCAAGGTCCGCAGCTGCGTGTCGCGCGAGCTGATGGTCTGCGACAGCCGGGACAACCCCGTGACCACGGGCTTGACCGAGGCCGGGGTGCCGGAGAAGTCGTTGGACAGCGTGTTGAACGCCTGGGCCAGCTGGGTGGTGTTGATGCTCGACACGGTGTTCGACAGCGCGGAGAAGGCCGGGTAGACGTCGAAGGGCGACTCGGTGCGCGACTTGGGGATCGTCGTCCCGGCCTTCATCTGCCTGGTGCCCTGCGAGTCGATCTCGATGTACTTGGCGCCCAGCAGGGTGCGCAGCTTGATCCGGGCGAAGCTGTCGTTGCCCACCCAGCCGTCCTTGACCAGGAACGTCACCTTGACCTGACCGACCGATCGGTCGATGGCCACGGTGTCGACCTCGCCGACCTTGACGCCGGCGATGCGGACGTCGGCGCCCTCCTTGAGGTTCGCCGAGGTCGTGAACATCGCCGAGTAGCTCGTGCCCCCGCCGATGAGCGGCAGGCTGGCGGCGTTGAACGCGGCCACGAGCAGCACGACGATGAAGACGAGCCCGATCGCGCCGATGGGCGTCGGGTTGCGCGAGGTGAAGGACTTGCCCAGCCGCGGGGTGCGCTTCGTCTTCACCGGCTTGGTGTAGGCGCCGTCCATGTCCGCCCGTGCGTCGGAGGCCATCAGCTGCACCGCCCCGAGGACGAGCTCTGCGTGCCCTGGATCAGCTGCTGGATCGGGATGGTCAGCGTCGTCCCGTTGCCCCCCGGCAAGGTGACTGTGCTGTCGGCGGACACCGAGCACAGGTAGAAGTTGAACCACGACCCGTAGGACGCGGTGCGGATCAGGCCACCGACGGTCGGGGCGAGGTTGTCGAGCAGGTACTGCACCGACGAGCTGTTCTTGTTCAGGCTCGAGGCCAGGCCGGTGAGGCCCTTGACGTCGGCCTTGAGGGGCGCGCGGATCTGGGTGAGCAGGCCTGCCGTGGACGTCGCCAAATTGTTGATGCCGGTGATGGAATTGCCGATGGTGGTGCGGTCCTTGGCCAGACCGCTCACGAAGTCCTTGAGCTGGATGATCAGGTTGGACAGTTCGCTGTCGCGCTGGGCGATCGAGGTCAGCACCGAGCTGAGGTTGTCGATGACCTCGCCGATGACCTTGTCCTTGTCGGCGAGCGCGTTCGTCAGGCTGGCCAGGTTGGTCAGCAGCTTGACCAGCGCGCCGCCCTCACCCTGGAAGGTCTGGATCGTCTCGTAGGCCAGCTGGTTGATCTGGGTGGCGTTCAGGCCCTGGACCAGCGGCTGGAAGCCCTGGAACAACACGGTGAGGTCGACGGCCGGCGTGGTCTGGGTCAGCGGGATCGTGCCGCCCGGCTTGAGGATCTTGGTGGATCCGCCCGCCGCCGGCTCGACATCGATGTAGCGCTGCCCGACCAGGTTGCGGTAGCGCATCGCCGCGGTGATCGACACCGGCAGCGGGCGCGACTTCTGCACGCTGAAGGCGACCTGCGCGACCGACGTGTCGCCCTTGCGCTTGAGGATCTTGATGCTCTCGACGGTGCCGACCCGGACGCCGGCGATCCGGACGTCGTCGCCCTCGTTGAGGCCGGTGACGTCGGAGAAGTTCGCCTTGTAGGTGTGCACCGCGCCGAACGACTGGTTCGAAATCGTCACGGCCAGCACGTACGTCACGAGCACGGTGATGACCAGGAACACCGTCAGCTTGATCAGCGGCGCGAGCAGACCCCTCATTTCGCGACCACCTCGTGCCCACGCAGAAGCGGCGCGGCCAGCAGCGTCGTCCCGCCCGGCACCTTGTTCGGCGTCGTGCCCAACGTCTTGGCCACCAGCGTGTTCACCAGCGCCGACTCGGCGGCCGACCCGATCGAGGGGTTGGTGACCTTCGTCGACGAGGTCTGCTTCGCGCAGGCGTCGGTGGTCAGCGCCGCGCCGTCGTTGAAGCAGCGGTACTGCGCCGGGATCTGGAACTTGCCGCCGGAGGTCGGCGTCGGGTTGTTCGGCAGGCCGAAACAGTTGGGACCGTAGCCCGTGACGAGAGTGGGCTGGTTGCCGACCACGTACTTGCCGCCGTTCTGGTCACCCGTCGCGGTGATCTCGAGGTGGATCTGGCTGTTGTAGATCCTCTGGTTGACCCCGTCGGCCAGCTTGTTGATGCCCGACAGCAGGCAGGTGAACTCCGGCGAGTACTTGTTGAGCAGCGAGAACACCTTGGCCGACTGGCCGCTGACCTCGATCAGCCGCTGCTGGTTGTCGGCGAGGAATCCGGCGACGACGTTCGACGTGCTCGTGCCGGTCGTCAGCAGGTCGTCGAGGTTCTGCTGTTTCTCCACCACCGTCTTCACCGAGGTCTGCAGGTTCTGCAGGGTCGACAGGATGTCCGGCGTGACGCTGTTGTACTCGAGCGCGACCTTGCCCAGCTTCTGCAGGTCGTCGACCAGCGTTTGGGTGTGCGGGTTGATGATCTTGAGGTACTTGTCGAAGTTCACCAGCGTGCGGCCGAGCTCCGCGCCGCGTCCGTTGAGCGCGGTGGCCAGGGCGGTCAGCGTGCTGTTCAGCTCCGCCGGCTGCACGGCGGTCAGCACCGGCAGCAGGTCGCCCAGCACGTCCTGGGCCTCGATCGCGCCCTTCGACCGGTCCTGCGGGATGACGTCGCCGCCGCGGATGTGCCGGACACCGGCCACGGTGCCGGCCGAACTCGTCGGCAGGGTCAACGAGACGTACTGCTCGCCGAACAGCGTCTTGGGCAGGATCTGCGCCTTGACGTTGCTCGGGATGTCCTTGACCCGGCTGGGGTCGAGGGCCAGCGTGACGCTGGCGTTGGCGCCGTCGGCCTTCACGGCCTTGACCGAGCCGACGATGATGCCGCGTTCCTTGACGTCGGAGTCGAGGATGAGCTGGTTGCCGGTGTGATCGGCCTTGAGGGTGACGTCGACCGTCGTCGTGAACGCCTTGTTGTAGATCGCGATCGACAGCGTGATCAGGGACGCGACGAGTGCGATGAACAGGACGCCGAGCAGCCGGCGCTTGGTCTTGACCACGAAGGACTCAGCAGGCATGCGTCACCCCGCTATCCGCACGCTGGTGGTGGAGCCCCAGATGGCGAAGGACAGGAAGAAGTCGACCACGATGACCGCGACGATCGCGAGGCGGACGGCCCGGCCTACGGCCACGCCCACACCAGCCGGGCCGCCGGAGGCGTTGTAGCCGAAGTAGCAGTGGGTCAGGATGATGATCACCGCGAAGACGAGGACCTTGAAGAAGGACCAGATGACGTCGCCGGGCGGCAGGAACAGATGGAAGTAGTGCGAGTAGGTGCCGGCGGAGTCCTGGTAGTAGTAGACGACGATCGCGTACGAGGCCAGGTAGGACGACAGCAGGCCGATGATGTAGAGCGGGATGACCGCGATGAAGCCGGCGATGATCCGCGTCGTCACCAGGAACGGCAGGCTCGGCACGGCCATGACCTCGAGGGCGTCGATCTCCTCGCTGATGCGCATGGCACCGAGCTGCGCGGTGAACCCGCAGCCGACGGTGGCCGACAGCGCGATGCCGGCCTGCAGCGGCGCGATCTCGCGGGTGTTGAAGAACGCGGTGATGAATCCGGAGTACGAGGCGACACCGAGCTGGTCGAGGGCCGCGTAGCCCTGCAGGCCGACCTCGGTGCCGGTGAAGAAGCAAAGGAAGGCGATGACGCCGACCGTGCCGCCGATGACGGCCAACGCACCGCTGCCGAAGACGACCTCGGCCAGCAGCCGCATCGTCTCCTTCTTGTAGCGGGTGACGGTGCGCGGCGTCCACGCCAGCGCTCGACCGTAGAACGCCATCTGGTCGCCGAAGTCGTCGAGGATGCCGAGCGGCACCGTGACGAGCTTCTTCGCCGAGACGAGGACGTCGCTGGCCATGTCAGGTGCCCTTCGCCGGGACGACCTGGAAGTACACGGCGGTGATCACGAAGTTGGTGAAGAACAGCAGCAGGAAGGTGATGACGACCGACTGGTTCACGGCGTCGCCAACACCCTTGGGCCCGCCGCCGGCGCCGAGACCCTTGTAGGCGGCCACCACCCCGGCAATGACCCCGAAGATCAACGCTTTGATCTCGCCGGTCCACAGGTCGGGCAGCTGGGCCAGCGCCGAGAAGCTGGCGAGGTACGCGCCGGGCGTGCCGCCCTGCAGGACCACGTTGAAGAAGTAGCCGCCCATGACGCCGACGACGCTGACCAGTCCGTTCAGGGCCACCGCGACGAGCGTGGTGGCCAGCACCCGGGGCACCACGAGGCGCTGCACCGGGGAGATGCCGAGAACCTCCATGGCGTCGATCTCGTCGCGGATCTTGCGGCTGCCGAGGTCGGCGCAGATGGCCGAGCCGCCGGCGCCGGCGATCAGCAGCGCCACGACGATCGGGCTCGCCTCGCGGATGATGGCCAGCACGGACGCCGAGCCGGTGAACGACTGTGCACCGATCTGGCGGGCGAGGGTGCCGAGCTCGAGGGCGATGACCGCACCGAACGGGATCGAGACCAGCATCGTCGGGAAGATCGTCACGCTGGCCACGAACCAGGACTGCTGGACGAACTCGCGCACCTGGAACGGGCGCTTGAACATCAGCCGCCCGACGTCGAGGAACAGCGCGAACAGGCTGCCGGCGTTACGGACGCCGGCTGCGGGCGAAAGGCCTGGCATCAGCCTCGTCCGGCAGGCGTTGGTGACAGGTCGGTGTCGTTCGAGCCGCGGTCGGCCCTGACCAGCGCGTCGCGGGTCTTCTCGGCGCTGCGGTCCTCGTCCGCCATCAGTTCCTTGATGGCCTGCTGCGCCTGCTCGGGCAGCGTGTGCATCATGTCGCGGACGCGCTGGCGGCGTCGCGCGACGGCCTTGCGCTCGGGCATTCCGGGCGAGCACTGCAGCTGGTTCGGCACGCCCTCGACCTCGTCGCCGCCGGCGTTGTGCCCGGCTTCGAACATGGCCTTCTCGGCCGCCATCTGCGCGGCGTCCTTCTCCTCCGACATACCGATGGGGCCGTCCATGGTGCCGTTGAGGAACTGCTTGATAACCGGCTCCTCGCTGGTCAGCAGCACCTCGCGCGGCCCGAACATGACCAGCTCCTTGCGGAACAGCATGCCCAGGTTGTCGGGCACCGTGCGGGCCATGTTGATGTTGTGGGTGACGATGAGGAACGTGGCGTCGGTGTTGGCGTTGATGTCGAGGAACAGCTGGCTGATGTAGGTGGTGCGCACCGGGTCGAGACCGGAGTCCGGCTCGTCGACCAGGATGATCTCGGGGTTCAGCACCAGCGCGCGGGCGAGTCCGGCGCGCTTGCGCATACCGCCAGAGATCTCACCGGGCAGCTTGCCCTCGGCGCCCGCGAGGCCGACCATGTCCATCTTCTCCATGACGATGGATTTGACCTCGCGCTCGGACTTCTTCGTGTGCTCGCGCAGCGGGAAGGCGACGTTGTCGAACAGGGTCATCGAGCCGAACAGCGCACCGTCCTGGAACAGCACCCCGAACAGCTTGCGCGTCTCGTAGAGCTTGGACTCGCTGCAGCGGGCGATGTCGACGTCGCGGATGACGATCGAACCCTTGTCGGGCTTCAGCAGCCCGATCAGCGACTTGAGGAACACCGACTTGCCGGTACCGGACGGCCCGAGCAGAGCCGAGACTTCACCGGGCGGCAGCGTGAGGGTGACATCGCCCCAGATCGTCTGCCGGCCGAAGGACTTCGTCAGCTCGTGGACCGCGACTTCGACACCCACAGCGACGCCCTTTCGTCCGGATCGAGGTACACCCAGCCGCCGGGTGCGACCTGCCACACAGTGTGACGCAAACCAATGTAACCAGCGTGCTACTCGTTGGTAACACCCGCGGCGGCCTAGCTTCGCATATTTCCTGCCCTGGCGCTCAGCCAGATTCCGGGCCTGATAAGGACGGGCTCAGCGCTTCGGCGAACGCCCGGTCCCCGCCCAGAGCGACCGGTGAGGGCGCTGTGCGCCGGGCGGCGGCGATAAAGTTTCGCCATGCCAAGAACGGGCGACGAACCGAGCGAGAGGCTGCGGGAGCTGTTGGGCGGCGACCCGCCGACCACGGTGCTCGGCCTGCCCGCCGAGCACCGCGCCGCGCTGGCCGACCTGATCGAGGGTGCGCGTCGCCGCCAGGCCGAGGGGCTCGAGCAGGCCTTCGCCCGCACGCTCAAACACGTCCCGGTGCCGGTGCGCGGCATCGTCCGGAAGGTCTTGCTGGGATGAGCGCCGCCGACACGCAGTCCGAGCTGCGCAAGCTCGCCCACACCCTCGACGTCGACGACACGCAGCTGCACATCCTGGCGACGGTGCCCGTCGAGGACCTGCGCCTGCTGCGCACGCAGATCGGCGAGGCGATGTTTCAGGCCGATCGGCACCACTTCGCCCGGGTGGCGGCGCTGTCGAGGACGGTGCCCGTCGCCGTGACGGCCAGACTCAGCGAAGCGGCGCTGCCACCGCTGCTCGCCGCCCGCACCGTGGAGCTGCTCGAACCTGCGCGGGCCGCCGAGCTGGTCACGCGGGTCGGCGAGCGCTACCTCGCCGACGTCGCCGCGGCCATGGACCCGAACCGGGCGCCGGCGGTCGTCGCGGCCATCCCGCCCGAGCGGGTAGCCACCGTGGGCCTCGAACTCGCCCGCCGCGGCGAGTGGGTGGCCATGGGCGCGTTCGTCTCGCACATCAGCCCCGACGCGCTGCGCGTCTCGATCGCCCGCTACGACGGCGAGCAGTTGTTGCGCATCGGCTTCGTCCTCGACGACCGGTCCCGGGTCGACACCATCGGGGGCCTGCTCACGGACGCCCAGGTCGACGACGTGCTCGCCGCGGCGGCCGCCGTCGGCCTGTGGGCCGAGCTCGCCGAGATGGTCGAGCACCTCACCGGCGAGCGATCGAGCCGGATCTCGAGCCGCTACCGCGCCGCCGAGGCGTTGCACCCGGCGTTCGAGGCGGCCGCCGAGTCAGGCGCATTCGACCGGGCGGCGTTCGCGAAGCTGTGCGAGTGACGCCCGGGCCCGATGCGGCGGAGCTGGTGCACGTCAGCCGGGGCGGCCTCGTCGAGTCCCGGCACCGCGGCGCACTGGTCCTGCTGGACCGCGCAGGCGCCGTCGAGATCTCCGTCGGCGACGTCGAGACAGCGATGTACCCGCGCTCGGCACTCAAGCCGCTGCAGACGGTGGCGATGCTGGCCGCCGGCCTGACCGGACCGACGCCGACCCTCGCGCTGGCCTCGGCCAGTCACCTCGGCCAGCCGGTGCACGTGGCTGCAGCCCGGGCGACTCTGGCCGCCGTCGGGCTCGACGACAGCGCGCTGCAGTGCCCGCCCGACCTGCCCGCGCACCCGCCGGCCCTGCTCGAGTGGGCCCGCGCCGGCGGGGCGCCCGCCGCGATCTGCCACAACTGTTCGGGCAAGCATGCGGCGATGCTCGCGACCTGCGTGGCGGCCGGCTGGGACACCACGACCTATCTCGATCCGGACCACCCGCTGCAGCGCACGGTCGTCTCGCACGTCGAGCGGCTCGGCGGCGCGCAGATCACCACGAGCTCGGTCGACGGGTGCGGAGCGCCTGCGCACACCATCCCGCTGCTCGCGCTGGCGCGGTCGTTCGCCCGGCTGACCACGGCGCCGCCCGGATCACCCGAGCGGGTGGCCGCCGACGCAATGCGCGCCGAGCCGCTGCTCGTCAGCGGCACCGCCACTCCGGTCACCGAGCTGTGCAGCGCCGTCCCGGGGCTGCTGGCCAAGAACGGCGCCGAGGGAGTGTGGGCGGCCGCCCTGCCCGACGGCCGGGCCTTCGCGGCCAAGGTCGACGACGGCTCGGCGCGGGCGCTCGGCCCCCTGCTGGCGACGGCGCTGCGGTACTGGGGCTTCGGTGGGCCCGTGGTGCAGCGGTGGGCGGCCGTGCCGATGCTGGGCGGAGGCCGCCCGGTCGGCGCGGTGACCGCGGCGCCGGCGCTACTCGCGACGCTGGGGCTGCCGCCGGTCTGAGCCGGTGCCGAGATCCCCCGAGACATGAATACCCCCTCAGCCGGGTTCAACCGGCTGAAGGGGGTATTCATGCGTTGACGGGGTGAGGCTGGGTTACTTGACGGTCACCGACGCGCCGGCGCCCTTGAGGGCCTCGGCAGCCTTGTCGGCGGTCTCCTTGTTGACCTTCTCCAGGACCGGCTTCGGCGCGCCGTCGACGAGATCCTTGGCCTCCTTCAGACCGAGGCTCGTGAGCGTGCGCACCTCCTTGATGACCTGGATCTTCTTGTCGCCGGCAGCCTCGAGGATGACGTCGAACTCATCCTGCTCGGCCTCGGCCTCGGCCGGGGCAGCGCCGCCGCCGCCACCGGCAGCCGCAACCGCGACGGGCGCGGCGGCGGTGACGTCGAAGGTCTCCTCGAACTGCTTCACGAACTCGCTGAGCTCCAGGAGAGTCATCTCCTTGAACGACTCGAGCAGCTCGTCGGTGCTGAGCTTCGCCATGATGGCGTCCTTTCTGTCGTGCCGGATGAGCCGGCGTGAGGTGGGTGCGCTCGCTGATTCAGCGAGCGCGGTTACTCCGCCGGCTCGGCGGAGGAATCGGGTGCTGCGTCGGTCGACTCGGCGTCGACCACGGCAGCGGGCTCGTCGGCCGCAGGGGCGGCCTCGGCTGCTGGCGCCGCAGCGGGCAACTTGTCTTCCAGGGCCTTGGCCAGGCGCACCATCTGCGACAGCGGAGCCTGGAACAGGCCGGCCGCGCGGGTCGGCAGGGCCTTGAGGCCGCCGGCGACCTTGGCGAGCAGGACCTCGCGGGACTCGAGATCGGCGATCTTGCTGATCTCGCCGGCGCTGAGTGCCTTGCCGTCGAGCACGCCGCCCTTGATGATCAACAGCGGGTTGGCCTTGGCGAAGTCACGCAGGCCCTTCGCGGCCTCGACGGCGTCGCCCTTGACGAACGCGATGGCCGTCGGTCCGGTGAGCAGCGACTCGTCGAGCGGAACTCCCGCATCGGCGGCCGCTCGCCTGGTCAGGGTGTTCTTGACGACCGCGTAGGTGGTCTCGCGTCCCAGCGCGCGACGAAGGTCGCTGAGCTGCTTGACGGTGAGGCCCCGGTACTCGGTGACGACGGCGGCCGACGAGCTGGAGAAGTGCTCGGTGATCTCGTCCACGGCACTGAACTTCTCGGTACTCGGCATCTGCTGCCTCCTCTCTGTGCATCGAGCCGGTTCCGTGCCGGGCACGGACGGGCTGCGAAAACGAGAGACGCCCCGGCGCAGGGCGCACGGGGCGGCGTGATGCAAAGCCGAACCGATGCCATCCTGCGCGGGCCGCTCCGACGCTTCGGAGCCTTTCATCGCGTGTGCGCACGCGACAACCAGCGGTCTTCGGGTGGATCTGCCGACGACTATACGCGACGGCGGGGTACTCGCTGAACGCCTGCAGCGGCCACCGGATCAGGCGACGGCGCGGCCACTGCAGGCGGGAGGGCGATCAGGCGGAGGCGTCGGCCGTCTCGAGCAGGTTGCGGGTGCGGTTCGAGTCGACCGGGATGCCCGGACCCATCGTGGTGGCGAAGGTGACCTTCTTGAGGTACTTGCCCTTCGACGCCGACGGCTTGGCGCGCAGGATCTCATCCAGCGCGGCCGCGTAGTTCTCGACCAGCTGCTCCGGCGAGAAGGACGCCTTGCCGATGACGAGGTGCAGGTTGGCCTGCTTGTCGACGCGGAAGCTGATCTTGCCGCCCTTGATGTCGTTGACGGCCTTGGCGACGTCGGGCGTCACGGTGCCGGTCTTCGGGTTGGGCATGAGGCCACGGGGGCCGAGCACCCGGGCGATGCGACCGACCTTGGCCATCTGGTCCGGCGTCGCGATCGCGGCGTCGAAGTCGAGGAACCCGCCGGTGATCTTCTGGATCAGATCGTCGCTGCCGACCTCGTCGGCACCGGCCGCGAGGGCCTCGGCGGCCTTGTCGCCGGTGGCGAAGACGATGACGCGGGCGGTCTTGCCGGTGCCGTTGGGCAGGCTGACCGTGCCGCGGACCATCTGGTCGGCCTTGCGCGGGTCGACGCCGAGGCGCATGGCGACCTCGACGGTGCCGTCGAACTTGGTGGGTGAGGCCTGCTTGGCCAGGTTGGCCGCCTCGAGCGGCGAGTAGAGCTTGCCCTCTTCGAGGAGCTCGGCGGCCTTGCGGTAAGCCTTGCTGCGCTGTGCCATTGCTGTTCTTCTCTCTCTAGTGGTCAGGCGGCGACGCTGGGTCGCCTCCCACGATTCCTTCGGGGTCCCGACGAGTTTTCGCGCGTGCGAGAAAACTCGGTGGGGTTTATTCGACCGTGATGCCCATGCTGCGCGCCGTGCCGGCGATGATCTTCGCGGCCTGGTCGATGTCGTTGGCGTTGAGGTCTTCCATCTTCGACTCCGCGATCTCGCGGACCTGCTTCATCGAGACCTTGGCGACCTTCTTGGTGTGCGGCTCGCCGCTGCCCTTCTCGACACCGGCCGCGGCCAGCAGCAAGCGCGCCGCGGGCGGGGTCTTGGTGACGAAGGTGAACGAGCGGTCCTCGTACACCGAGATCTCGACGGGGACGATCTGCCCGCGCTGGGACTCGGTCGCGGCGTTGTAGGCCTTGCAGAACTCCATGATGTTGACGCCGTGCTGACCGAGCGCGGGGCCGACCGGCGGCGCGGGGTTGGCCGCACCCGCCTTGATCTGCAGCTTGATGATCGCGGTGAGCTTCTTCTTGGGTGGCATGTCTTCTTCTCGTTATCGACGGTTGATGGGCTGGTTCGGGGTCAGATCTTGGAGACCTGGCTGAAGGAGAGCTCGACCGGAGTCTCGCGTCCGAAGATCGACACCAGGACGTGCAGCTTCTGGTGCATGGCGTCGATCTCGCTGATGGTGGCCGGCAACGTGGCGAACGGGCCGTCCATGACGGTGACCGACTCGCCGATGGTGAAGTCCACGACGACCTGCGGCTTGTCGGCCGTGGCCGTGCCGGTCTTGCCGGGCTGGGCCAGCTTCTCGGCGCGCTGGGTGGCGGGAGCGAGGATCTTGAGGACCTCGTCCAGGGTCAGCGGCGAGGGCCGCGACGTCGCCCCGACGAAGCCGGTGACGCCCGGGGTGTTGCGCACCGCGCCCCACGACTCGTCGTTGAGGTCCATGCGCACCAGGATGTAGCCCGGGAAGACCTTGCGCTGCACCTGCTGGCGCTTGCCGTTCTTGATCTCGACGACGTCCTCGGTGGGGACCTCGACCTGGTAGATGTAGTCCTCCATGTCCAGGCTCTGGATGCGGCTCTCGAGGTTGGTCTTCACCTTGTTCTCATAGCCCGCGTAGGAGTGCACGACGTACCAGTCGCCAAACTGCGTGGACAGCTCGCGGCGCAGCGTCTCGACCGGGTCCTCGTCCTCGACGTCCTCCGCAACGTCCTGCTCGACGCTCGCGGCCTCGTCGGCTGCCTCGTCGAGGACGTCGGCGGTCTCGGCCGCGCCGACGTCGGCAAGTGTTTCGTCGCTGTCGGCTTCATCGCTGTCGGCCGCGGCTTCGGTCGGCTCGTCGGCATCGGCGCCGAGCATGCGGGCCGCTGCGGACAGGTCGGCGGGGCCCGACTCGGCGGACTCGGCGGCTTCGCTGGTGAGCGCGGTGTCTGGCATCTCGTCGGGCGGGGAATTCACGGTGGGTCTCAATCTCTCTTCTGTGCTGCGTGGTGGTCGTGCGGGTGGGCGTGTCCGGGCTAGCCGAACAGCAGCACCACCAGCTTCGCGAAGCCGATGTCCAGGCCCGACACGAGCGCGACCATGATCACGACGAAGACGATGACGACGGCGGAGTAGGTGACGAGCTCGCTGCGCGACGGCCACAGGACCTTGCGCATCTCGGACACGCTCTCGCGAACGAAACGAGTCGGCTTGCCGCCGCGGCCCCGGGCGGGACGGGCGGCGGATGACTCGGTGCGCGTGGCGGTCACGAGCTACCTCCTGCGTTGTGATGACCTGGGCCATCGTCGGGGAACTGCCATCGTCGAGTACTGCGCACGGGCGGCAGGACTCGAACCTGCAACCGCCGGTTTTGGAGACCGGTGCTCTACCAATTGAGCCACGCCCGTAGAAGGCCGGAGCTGGTGCACGCCTCGCCCCGGCAGCTCGGCGAGCATGCTGACGCAAGGCCACATCGGACCCCGACGGGCCAGTCTACGGGTCGGCGGGGTGCGACTCCAAGCCGGCGGCCGGGCCCCCCTGGGCGGGCGTCCCTGGGGGCGTCACGGAAAGGCGCCGGCCTTCGTCAATACCGCGACCGAGGCGGGAAAGGCCTTGATGGCCCGTCGGAAGTCGCTCGGCACCACGATCCGCCAGGCGTTGGCCGCCACGTAACAGCGCAGCGCCGCATCCCAGCGGTTCGTTCCGGCGGCCCGCTCGGCCGCGTGCAGGGCAGCTGCGCCCTTGTTGTAGGTGGTGAAGTAGTAGCGCTCGGAATCGGCGCCGTAGGACTCGACGCTGCTGTCGACCCGCCCGGGGGCATTGATCGCGTCGTCGACCGGCGCGTCGTCGTCGATGCGCTCCTCGGTGTACTGCGCGAAGGCCTCGTCGAGCCAGGGGTGCTGGGCCTGCGAGTCGCCGACCATCGCATAGAAGTACTGGTGCGCCGTCTCGTGCACGGCGACGAGGCGCGAGCCGTCGAGCATCAGGATCGAGCTCGGGTACTCGATCCCGCCTCCGCTGGCCGGCAGCCGGGCCACCGACAGCGAGGGGAAGGGGAACGGGCCGAGCAGCTTGACCAGGGCGCGGATGGCGCGGTCGAACTCGGGCACGAGGGAGTCGCGGATGGCGCTGGTGTAGGCGCCCAGACGCAACTTCACGCCCCCGACCGTCGTGTCGGAGACCGCGAACGGACCCACGGACACGCTGACGTCGCGGGCCGAGTCGAGGTGCGAGTGCCAGGTGCGGTTGCCCGACGACCTCGGCGGGTCGGCCGGATCGCCCGAGGCGATGACGGTGTCCTTGCCCGGGGCGACGACCGTCAGCTCGACGTCCATCGCCTCGCTGGTGGCGCTCTCTGCGGTGACGTCGACGAGGTCCTCGTCGTGCCAGCCGTACCCGCGCTGCCAGGCCAGCAGCGGCTGGGCCGAGGCGAACCAAGCGTAGGCGCCGGTGCGGCCGAAGCGGTCGAAGGACTGCTCGCCGAGCGTCACCGTGAAGGTCATCGAGGCGTGGACGGTGGTGCCGGCGGCGACCGGCTGCGCGAACGGGATGTGCAGCAGGCCGCCCTGCGTCGACGGGTCGGCGTGCGCCGCGGACACCGTGTACCGGCCGCCGCCGCGGTCGGCGGTGGCCGAGTGCACGACGATCCGGTTGCCCTGTGCGACGGTGGGCCTGGTGTTGGCGGTCAGCCGGAAGACCAATTCCTTGATCGGCTTGTCCGGCGTGAACGCGATTTGTTCGCGCCCGGTCACCGTAGTGAGGTCGGGCGAGACGGTGAAGCTCAGCGTCATCCGCGGGCGGTCCGGGTCGGGCGCGAGATAGCTGGCCGGGCAGGCGGAACTGCCACTCGACGACGACGGCGAGCCCGTCGGCGACACGGATGACGGGGCGGGCGCCGAGGCTGTGGCCGAGCCGGTCGCACCGGTCGAGCCCTGCCCAGCCGTCGTGGCGGTGCACGCGGCGAGCACGCCTGCGGTGGCAATCGCCGCGACGATGGCCGCGACGCGGCTCAGGCGGCCTCGGACAGCCATGCGATCCCGGACTTTTGCTCGGAGTCGATGACATCGAGGATGATCGGCGACGCGAGCTTCTCGACCTTGCCTCCGATCAGCGGGACCGAGGCCTTGAAGTCGGCGGTGATGCGGACGCTGCAGCCGCCGGTGGCGGTGGGCGTGACATCGATGCGCCCGCGCAGCGAGGTCGGGGCGCCGTGGAAGTCGACGTTCAGCGTCGCGCTGCGAGCTCCGCCCGTGGCGCGGCCGGCCGGTGCCCAGGTGATCTGCTCGGTCGAGGTCATGCCCTCGGGCAGCAGCTTCCGCAACAACGACGGGAACCCGACCGTCGGCAGCTTGCGGCGGGTGCTGATCTCGGTCGAGCCGTCGTCGAGCGGGGTCACCCGCACCGTCCAGCTCAGCGCACCGGCGTCCTGGCACTTGCGCTCCTGGAACGCCGGGTCGCACGACATCGCGACGGCCTCGTCGGGCGAGGCGTCGTAGGTCATCGTGCGTTCGATCTTCATGCGGCTCCGTTCGCGGCGGCGGGTGGTCGGGTGACGGCGCGGGCCTTGGCCATGACGGTCTGGCCGTCGACCGTGGCTGTCAGGTCGATCTCGACGAGACCGTCGTCGCGGACCGCGCGGACCGCGCCCTCGACGTGCAGCACCACTGCCTCGGGATCGGGCACCGCGACTGGACGGGTGAAGCGCACGCCGTACTCGACGACGCTGCCGGGGTCGCCGGTCCAGTCGGTGACGACCCGTGCCGCGGTCGCCATGGTGAACATGCCGTGCGCGATGACATCGGGCAGGCCGACCGACGTGGCGACGCGCTGGTTCCAGTGGATCGGGTTGAAGTCGCCGGATGCGCCCGCGTAGCGGACGAGATCGACCCGCTGGATCGGGAAGTCGCGCGCGGGCAGCGCGTCGCCGGGCGACACCGTCGTCATGACCCCGGCCCCCGCACCACGATGGTGGCGTAGGCGGTGCTGACGAGCTCACCGTCGGTGGTGCGCACCTCGGTGCGGTTGGCGATGATCTCGTTGCCGCCCGCGACCCGGATGCTGTCGATGGTCAACGTCGCCGTGATCTCGTCGCCGGCCACGAGCGGGCGCTCGTGCACGAAGCGCTGGTCGCCGTGCACGACACG